>CALFUO010000182.1 GCA_937929895.1 uncultured Aquimarina sp. | reverse complement strand
GTATGGAACTATATGTGAATCCTGAAGTAGCAGAAGAAATTATTACTATCTCGAAGTCTTTTAACGTAGATGCTAAAATCGTTGGACGTGTAGAATCTTCTGAAGAAAAGAAATTAACCATTTCTAGTGATAAGGGTACTTTTGAGTATTTTTAAAATAAGTAGTTAAGGAGTTATAAAATTTAAAAGGAGGGCTAAGTAGATTCTGATAATCTACTTAGCCCTCCTTTTTATTTATCCTTAACGACATAACTCTCTACCACTTAACTTCTAACAATCTAACAACAACCGCTACCAGGTGCACAACTACTTCCCTTCTGTTGCTCTTCTCTTAATTTAGCCGCTTCTTCTGGATTTTTCCAGTCAAAATGAGCTGTTTGCAAAGCTCGTAGAAAATAGTCTTCAGACTGCGCTCCTGAAACGGCGTACTTTCTATTTAACACAAAAAATGGTACTCCTGAAACTCCTAATTGTCTAGCTTCATTCACATCAAAATTTACAGCTGCTACAAAACGATCGTTCTCTAAAGCTAATTTAATCTTGTCTTCATTTAAACCAACAGAAACTCCTAATGCAATCAAAGTATTTAAATCATCTACATTTTTACCTTCTTCAAAATATGCTCGAAACAATACTTCTTTCATTTCGTTTTGCAAACTTTCTTTTTCTGCTAGATGTAGTAACTCGTGAGCCTTCTTTGTATTAGCGATCACAATTTTTTCCCAATCGTAATCTAGACCTACATCATTAGCGAGACTATCCGCAGCGTCAATCATTTGCTCTGCTTGATCTTCTGCAATCCCTTTTTGATCGATTAGAAATTGTTTAATACCAAGTGCTGTATCTGTTTCCAAATCTGGATATAATTCAAAACTTTTCCAAACTACTTCTACCTCTTCTTTATTAGCAAATGTATCTAATGCTTTCTCGAAACGACGTTTTCCTATAAAACAAAAAGGACACATAATATCGCTCCAAATCTCTATTTTTATTTTGTCTTCACTCATTCTTTATATAACTATTGACCCATACAACAAATAGGTCTTATTAATTCTAAATACTTACAATATTCCTACAAATTAAGGGCGTAAAAAACACATCTTCAATTTTTTAAAGTTATTTTTGTTTAACATATGTTTGAATTTGACTCTATGAAGCTGAAATACACACTTTTACTAATAGCATCCTCTTCTTTTTTAACATGGGTTTTCACTTCTTCTTTTACAGAAGCCCCAGAAGTACAACCCAAAACAGATTATAATGTTTACGCTTTAGAAACTCCACAATACCTAGACTTTGCTGGTGAAGCAATGCCTTTAGACCAACAAGATATTAGAGAACGTATCGATCGTGAATTATTGGTAAACACGTACTGGCAATCTAACGGATTGTTAATGATAAAAAGAGCCCATAAATACTTCCCTATTATCGAGGCTATTTTAAAAGAAAATGGAATTCCTAATGATTTTAAATATTTAGCACTGATCGAAAGTGGTTTAACAAATGTTACCTCGCGTGCAGGAGCTTCTGGTTTTTGGCAAATTCTTAAAAATACTGGTAAAGAATTAGGTTTGGAAGTCAATGAAAATGTAGACGAACGTTATCATTTAGAAAAAGCTACAACAGCTGCTTGTACCTACCTTAAACAATCTTATGAAAAGTTTGGTAGTTGGACTCTTGCTGCCGCTGCTTATAATGCAGGAAATGGGAGGATCCAAAAACGTATGGAAGAACAACAAACTACAAACTACTACGATTTACTGCTAAATCAAGAAACAGGGCGCTATGTTTTTAGAATTGCTGCTGTGAAACATATTCTTTGTCATGCATACAATTATGGTTTCAATTACCAAGACAAACATTTATACGAAATGAAAGAAACCTACAATATGCTTGTCGACACAGCTATTACTGATTTTGTAGGTTTTGCAAAACGATATAATCTATCGTATAAAGAGTTTAAAATTTATAACCCATGGCTACGGGAAAAACATCTTAACAACAAATCTCGAAAAGAATATATAATTAAGATTCCTAAGAACTGAATTGTGAGTTGTGAGTTGTGAGTTGTGAGTTGTGAGTTGTGAGTTGTGAGTTAATCAAAAAATATTCTGACAACTGACAACTCAAAACCGACAACTAATATTTTAAAATACCTCTGCTGCTATTGCTTTAATATTATCTGATTTTCCCATAGAATAATAATGTACACAAGGTGCTCCAAATTCGATAAGTTCTTTGGATTGTTGGATAGCAAACTCTACTCCTATTTGACGGACAGCTTTATTGTTTTCTGCTTTCTCTATGTCTTTTATTAAACCAGAAGGCATATCTAACCAAAAAACCTGAGGTAACATCTGTAAATGACGCTTTACTGCAACAGGCTTAATTCCTGGAATGATTGGAACCGTAATTCCTATTTCTCTTGCAGCTTCTACAAACTGAAAATAACGCTGATTATCAAAAAACATTTGCGTTACAACGTAATCTGCACCTGCATCGACTTTTTCTTTTAAACGACGTAAATCTTCATCTAAACTTGGTGCTTCAATATGCTTTTCAGGATAACCTGCTACCCCTATACAGAAATCTGGTTTATGTTTCATTTTTACATCTCCATGTAAAAAATTTCCTTCATTCATATTCTTGATCTGCTTTACCAAATCAATCGCATAATTATGCCCTCCTTTCGCTGGCACAAAGTATTTTTCACCTTTCATAGGATCTCCACGAAGTGCTACTAAATTATCTATACCCAAGTAATGACAATCTACAAGTAGATACTCTGTTTCTTCTTTTGTAAACCCTCCACAAAGTACATGTGGAATGGCATCTACATTGTATTTATATTGTAAAGAAGCACAAATACCAACAGTCCCTGGTCGCATACGGGTTATCTTACGATCGTAAAGACCATCTTTCTCGATATAAACATATTCTTCTCTAGAAGTTGTAACATCAATAAATGGCGGATTAAACTCCATTAAAGGATCTACATTTGCATATAAATCATTTATGTTACTTCCTTTCTGTGGCGGAACGATCTCGAAAGAAAATAATGGTTTCCCATTAGCCTTCTCTATGTGTTCTGTTACTTTCATCTTTTAAACTAATCCCAGAATGTGGGTCGAATTCATCGAGGACACCCCGAATGTTGACTATTATAATACTAAGCATTTTTACAGCTCGAACTTACTCGTAGTAATTTGCTAGTTAGCAAAAATAAGACATCCCCAAATAGTAAACTATTATTGCATTGGGTTTTTAAATACATCTACTATAGGTCTAACATTTTTAAATTCTAAGTAAAACTTAAAATCAATCTTTATTTGTAATTTTAAAACAACTATACTTAAATACAGCATATTATGACTATAACACTTATCATCATCGGAGCGATAGCGCTTCCTTTTGTTATCGCATTATTTTTGAAAAAAGAATACCATGTACAACGGCAAATTATTTTAGATAAGCCCCAAAAAGACGTTTTCAACTATCTAAAATACTTACAAAACCACGAGGCTTTTTCTCCTTGGTCTGAATTTGACCCAAATATGAAACGTACTTTTACCGGTACCGATGGAGAAATAGGATATACCTTACGCTGGGAAAGTGAACATAAAAAAGTTGGAATCGGAGAGCAAGAAATATCAAATATTATTCCTGAGAATCGTTTGGAATATAAGTTTCGATTCTATGCTCCTTTCAAAGCCTTGAAGGATGAAGCACATTTTCAATTATCTGAAATTGAAAATAGTAAAACAAAGATCGTTTGGGCGTATGATGGAAAACTAGATTACCCTGGAAACCTTATAGGCTTGTTTATGAATTTCGATAAAATGATTGGCGCTTCCTTTGAAAAAGGATTAACAAAATTGAAAACTATTATATAATTTGACTCTTTTCTAAAAAGAAGCCTACTTAACAACTCTGCACACATTATTTTAACACTAAACTCAATAAAACTTAAACAATCATGAAAAAAATTATTCTAATTGTTCTTGCTGTAATTGCATTACCTTTCATTTTAGCTTTATTTTTGAAAAAATCTTACCATGTAGAGCGTTCTATTAAAATCAACAAAAGCCAAGCTGAAATCTTTGCTTTTTTAAAATATGTAAAGAATCAAAAGAAGTTTACGGTGTGGTCCCAATACGATCCTAATCAAAAAGAGCTTTTTACTGGTCCTGATGGACAAGTTGGTTTTGTACATCGTTGGGAAAGTGAGCACGAAAAAGTGGGAGTCGGAGAAATTGAAATAGCAAAATTAACCCCTAACTCAAGAATTGATTACAATTTTCGCTTTTACAAACCTTTTAAAGCTCTAGAAGACACTGGTTATTTTCAAATTGACACTATCGGCCCTGGGCTATCTAAAGTTAGTTGGGGATACGATGGAAAAATGAGCTATCCTTCGAATCTTTTCATACTATTCTTAAATTTCGAAGAAATGATTGGAAACGAATTTGCTACTGGATTAGAGAATTTAAAGAAATATATTGAGTAACTCTTTGCTAGACAACAAGAAAAAATTCTGTAACTATAAATATTTTCAGTTTTTTTATTTTTAATCACTCTTTTATTGATTATACACATATTGTTAGTTATTTTTCCATCATGAAACTTCTATATCTATCGCTAACTTTATTTTATTGCTTTTCAATTTTCTCTAAAGATAAACTACAATACCCTGTCTCTGAAATACCCAAAAACTTAAAAGAAGGGGCGAACTCAGTAGTTCGCTACGACAATATGGTAATAGATATTACCGCTGTTGACGAAATGACGATTACTTCTAAATTTGTAATCACTATTTTAAATTCTAAAGGAGAAAAATCAGTACGTCTAAGTCAATATTATGCTCCTGAAAGACGAATTGAACTTTTAGAAGCTATTGTTTACAATGAATATGGTGAAAAAGTTAAAAAAATTAAGGAAAATGATTTTAATGATTATTCTACAGCTAGTGGTTATACCGTAGCCACAGACAATAGAGTTTTAGATTACGAATACAAAAGCGGAAAATTTCCATATACGATCGAAATCAATAAAAAAACTACCACGGCAAATACAGCCTTTATGCCTTCTTTTTATTTTTTAGGAAGGTACTCCCAAGGTGTTGAATATGCTTCTATTACGATCAACAATCCAAATGAATTTGGAATTCGTAAGAAAAATATCAATTTTAAGGATTTTGATATCAAAGAAAAGGAAAACACTTCTTCAACTATCAAATATTCTGCTTACGATATAGAACCCGTTGCTTATCAAAAAAGAGCCCCAAGTTCCTTTTTTCCTTTTGTAAAATTTAGTCTAAATGAATTTACTCTTATTGATACCTACGGTAAAGCAAATAACTGGGCTGACTTTGGTAAATGGAGATACGATGCTTTAATAAAAAGTAGACAAGAATTACCTCAAACAACAATTAACCATATTTCTAGATTAGTTGAAAATGCTAAAACAGATATCGAAAAAGCTAAAATTATTTATAAGTACGTACAA
>CALFUO010000181.1 GCA_937929895.1 uncultured Aquimarina sp. | reverse complement strand
ATGCAGGATATGTGCAAGTATCGGGGCTTGAGTTCGGTGTATCCATTTACGGCAAAACTAGCGCGCGTTGAAATCACCATAATTACCGTAATTACCCCACCTCGGCGGTGTTTATGTGGTTCCGTTGTTACTCTAAAATATCACCGCTTTTTATTAGGGGATACATGCTGTCTCCACTAGCATACATAGCTCCATCACATTTTGGAGCGTGGGGTATAGACAAGTAATCTATAGGTTCTTTTTCATTGAAATCTTGAAATACTGGTACTATACCAGCAATAGCTTCAACTTCATATAATGGTATTAATTGCGAATCAATAATAGGGTCTACTTTTGAACTTAGTATTGAATTACTTGAAGGTACAACCTCAGTAGAAGATTTAATCATATCTCCTTCTCCTGAAATAATCCATAAAGGATTAGCCTTATCTAAATATTTTAAAATCTTATCAAGCTTATCAGTACCAATATGTCTACTCCCACGTAAAAAACCTGTAGAAAATTCTAAATCCTTACAAAATTTATAAGGAGTTATGTCAAAATGTTCTAATAATATATTGATTCTATCTGTAGCTTTCATACTTTTTTCAAAATATTACGGTTAACCGTAAATAAATTATAATACTATTGTAATATTTTACTATATTTGTACTCAAGGGTACAATATTAAATATAAATATATGCCAAAAAAAACAAGATGTCCTAAAAATTACGCTTTGAGCGAACAAGAAGTAGCCAATATTGTGCCTTGTTCAGTTTCTCTAGTTAAACAAGTTCGAAGTGATAATTCAGAACCTTCAGGTTATTTATCGAAGACTATTAGGGCAGTTGATGAAATAGCAAATGATAAGCGTGAAAAGCTAATAGAAAATCTTAAAAGTTTATAAGTATGCTCTATATCAAGAATAAGCTTTGTCTCCAGTACAGTGAATTAGTTCCAGTAATATTCAAGAAAACAAACTATGATTATTACAAGGCTAACGACCTTATAACTATTCATGGTACAGGGGGTAATGGTAGAACCGTATATATTGAATACGAGTCAATGCCAAAGAAGCAAAAGGAAGCTGTTTACAACTACTACGGCTGTCCTTATTCTTATGTATGTAAGCAACCCTTGTTGTCGCAGATCGCCCCAGACCCAGAGGCAGAACGGTTTTTTAGTAGTTACGTTCTGCCAAACGGGTCAAAATTACCTAACTCAAATTATACTTTAAACGGTAAACTTCAGATAAACTACGTAAGACGTTATACTGAATGCGCTCAGTGGCTTAATATGATCATTAAAATGACTTCGGACAAGCGAACGCTTAAAAAGGAGTTGAATATTACAATGTCTGCTTTTTGGGACGCAGTTATTGATCTTATTAAAGTTAGAAAGGTTGATTTACCTAAATCGGGTAAAAGATTGCGTGAGAAGGTCAAGGGGTATCAACAAAATAGCTATGGTTATTTGGTAGAAACCCACAAGTTTGGGAATAGCTTTAGTACAAAAATACTAGGTGATTTAGCAAAAGCTTTTCTACACAAATTATTATCTCTTGATAATTTACATTCAGATGTAACTATCGATATGCCAGAATCTTATAAAACTACCGCAGAAGCTCTAATAAAGAAAAAAACACAAGAGCATGCAGAAAAGAATCGACTTGCAGTCATCTTCGACCTCGATGTTGATCCTCGATACTTAAGACGTCAACAAATTGTACCTGTAGTTGGAATGCAATTAACAGTTCAATCCGATAATTTAGGAATCAACAAACTGATTGAAATTAATCAAGTTACAAAGCCTTTAGTCGATCCATACGACGTTCGTTTAGTGCTTTCTAATACTACGGTAATTTCTGAAGCTGATCGTAATCTGGAAATCATTAAAGAAGCACCTAAAAGATTAAACGAGGTACAACGTCAAACCATCGAGCAAAACCGCCAAGAGATACTAAGAAAAAGACGACATTCGGTAACATTGTCGCTACAAGGTCAGTTTGATCCTAACAAAAAATACACGAACACCAACAACCGACAAGATGTTGTAATCAATAAAGGGATTGATGATGATATTATATTCTGGTTCTACATCGGGCAACATAACGTCGCTGGTGAATGGAATATAAAAAACTGGTTTCCATTCGAAGGTAATTTTGAAAGTATTGCAACGAATACATTACTTGCTGAAAATGCAAGTATCGCCGATTGGACAATGAAAAACGGTAAGATTACTTCGCAAGCAGAACAACAAGGAATCCCAAACATGATCCTAAACGGAAAAGATGGAGTCATAAAAATGTCAGGACTTAACGAAGTTGGTTACAGACAAAAATCAGAGCTTCGCGACGAAGGTTCTTTTTTGGAGTCTGGAGGTATGGCTTTAGAGGAATATACATCACTTTGGGGTACTCGTATTACTGCTTCTAATACAAGTGTTTTAAAAAATAGTGTACCCAATGTTACTGGTGAGTTTCCTAATCGTGTACAAAACGTTTTGACTGCCTATTACGGTAGGGCAATTAATGATGCTAATTCTGATCCAGCAGTTTCTTATGGAGGGTATTTTGATGATTTAAGAGCCGATGGGTTAAACTTAGGTATAGGTGGTAGCAATAATTCAACTAATGTCATTATTGGCGGTGGTAGAAAAGTTGAAAGTCTTTATTTATTCGGTAATTTATTTCAAGATACTATAGTAAACTTTGAACCAAGTTCTGGTATTCGAGAATTTGGAAAGCTTGTTATTATTCACAACCAATCGTATACGAATAAAGTAATCGTTAAAAAAAATAATATCAATCCACCACAAGAATCTGACTTGGTTTTAAATCAAGGAGAATCAGCTTTTTTCTTTGGTTTTGCTTTCTGGGAACGTTTAGGAATATTAACAGAAACCGAAATTAGAACTATTGCTAATCAAGTATACACATAAAGATCGCCTAAATAATAATTAGAGAAGTCCCCCAGCTTTTTCATAGTTCCTACGCCATAAAAAATAAACCCTGAGGTTACTGGAGGACATAAGTCTTCTGCAACTCAGGGTTATTATTTTAATGACGTAGGAGTAGCAAATATATAACTTAAAAAACATTTTGCTATGAAAAAGTACACATGTGCACCACTTCCCTTTCAAGGTCAAAAACGAACCTTTTTAAAACATTTTAAAGAAGCTTTAAAAGACTTTTCAAATGACGCGACTTACGTTGATCTATTTGGTGGTTCGGGTCTACTAAGTCGAACTGTAAAGGATATTTACCCTAATGCGACAGTGATCTATAACGACTATGATAATTATAGCAAACGACTAGCTGCTATTCCTCAAACTAATGAATTGCTTAGCCTTATCAGAAAGCTATTGCATAAAGTTCCAAATAAGAGTAGAGTGCCTTTGTTTGATAAATATAGGATTGTAAAAGAGGTGAAAAGTCATTTTGATAAGTACAATTATGTCGATTTCATAACGCTTTCAGCTTCATTACTTTTTTCAGGAAAATATGCAACTAGTATGGAGCAGCTGGAAAAAGAAACCTTTTATAATAGAGTTCGTAAGTCTGATATAGATTGTTCTTCTGATTACCTAGAAGGACTTAGTGTTGTTCATTTGGATTATAAGAAGCTTTATGACCAGTACAAACAACAATCTAATATTGTATTCTTGCTCGATCCGCCATACCTATCAACAGATACCAAAAGCTACAGTAGTAATGGCTATTGGAGGCTTAAAGACTATCTGGACGTACTTGAGGTTTTAAGCTGTGATAAGTATTTTTATTTCACATCTAATAAATCAAACTTAGTTGAGCTTTGCGAATGGTTCGGAGATAAGTTTAACGCTAATCCTTTCAAAGGATCAACACAAAAAACGGTTACAAATAGCGTTAATAAATCAAGTAATTACGTAGATATTATGCTATATAAGTAGAATAAAAAAAGCCTTGAAAATGTCTTTTTTCAGGGCTTTTCAAAATAGGACGTTTGGTTTTATTTCAAGCGATTTTTTTAGGACGTTTGGTTTTTTCGATTTTATATTGTTGCCCATTTATCCTGTACGTTTACAGGCAAAGCGCCTCACACCACATGTTCCAAAACACCCACCTATTGGTTCTTTCGGTTACCAAATTTGTGCAAAACAAAAAGAACTAGAACTAACCCAGAAAGAATTTGCTGAAAAGATAGGAGTAGATACCATGAGTGTTTATCCATGGGAGAGGAATAGATCGAAGCCACATAAAAGGAGGTTAGTACAAATGATATCAATATTTGGATCATTTGGAGTTCAGGTTTAAAAACTATTTTAGTACGCTTACAGGTATTTTTGTCTTACTAGGTTGAGTTTATTTTCACGTATTAATGTAAATTCATTAATGTTAAATATTTGTTAATATTTAAAGTTTTTTAATTGATTTATAATGATATAGATAAACAAAAGTGAAACGTTTTTGATTATGTTAGTTAAACGTTATAGTTAGAATTGATAGTAATCTACTAGATTCAAAATATTCTATAAATACTATTTTAGTGCTCATAAATTCAGATAGTTGAGCTTTAAAAGTAAGTTAAAACTTACAACACCTAACCCTAAATCTACCAGAATGAGTAATTACAGAAAGGCACTTCTCATGCTATTTTTAGTTTCCTCTAAGTGGGTAGGTTTTAGTCAGCAGAAACATCCAGGAGGTATTACTGGAACAAGAGCATGGCTAAAAACTACGTACAATGATTCTAAGAAAGAATACGAATGGAAAAACTTTAGTTGCGATACTATTGAGGTAAACAATCAAATAAATGGAAATGCACAATTTGATCATGAGGTTATCAATATCAACTTTAATCCAAGTTTACAAGTAAGTAACAAGTTACCTGCAGATATTGTTTTAAACACGACTAACCTATCCCAGGCAACGGTAATGGGAGTTTTTGGTAAACGAAGGGATTTCGATAAAGAAGAATTTATTTATAATATAACAGGAAGGGAAACAACAGATTTTGTCGTTACGACTGATGGCATTTTTCCAGTTCATGAAGGTACTCAAGAAACTTTAGATTATGGAAGTGAAATAGGGAAAGATTTATGGTATGAAGAAGGAGAACCTAGGGAGAAAGATTTAAAAACTTTTAAAGAAACAACTCATAGGATTCTTACGTATCAATATCATGAACAACCTAATTTTTCAATTTGGGGAGAACCTACCAATGCCAAAATAAAATTAGGAGATGTCTTGGATCAATATCCACACGCCGTAAATAATCAGGGTTCCTATGAATGGAATATTCCTGAGTTTTTTATTTACGACAGAGAATTAACTCCAGAAGAGCGTCTGAAGGCAGAAACCTATTTAGCATTGAAATATGGTATCACCTTAGATAAGAATTACATTGATAGTAAAGATCAAGTGCTGTGGGATGTAGAGGCATCAGAAGTATATAACAACCGAATTACGGGAATTGTAAATGATACGATTAGTGGATTGTACCAACCTATTTCTCATACTTCTAACGAGGAATCATTTGAAGGGAATTACTTTTCATATGAAAACGACAGTTATTTCACAGCTTTTAGAAACTTTAAAGATTTCAATGATCCAAATCTAGTAAATGTCTTAAGACCTACGGGTAATCGACTGTTAACTATTGGTGTAGATAATACCAGTACATTGTTAGAAGAGGATGGAACGTATGCTTTATGGGGGGATGATGATGGTTTATTAAAAACAAAATCACGTAAAGATATTGGGGGAGCACGTTTATTAGAAAGGACATGGAAAATTAATACCAATATTGATGGATCCACCAGTGGTCAGCAAACCATTGGTAATACAACGCTTTGGAAATTAAACGGATTAGAGTTTGATACCGATGATGGTGTTTCTGACCTTCGTCCTGTAGACCCTGATATTTTTCCTAAAACCGCTATTACGACAACACCCTTACTTGGCTATGATGGAAATGTAAGTGTTCGGATACCATTAACACATCAAAGATTGGCATTGCGATTTGGGAACTCACCAAATGTAGAGATTGCGAACAATAATTATTACGGGGTTGAAATTAGATATAATAGCGTATTCATTTTAAAGAAAGATGGAAACCCTCAAGGTACTTGGTTTACCAACGTAAGTGGTGATAATGATGAGATTGAGCTGATAAAAACGAAAGACGAAATTCTATTGGTGGTAAGAAGGTTCGATAACGACACTTTAAAAACATATAGTATTCCAATTGCCGAAGAAGATAAGGAGCTACCGTTTTATACTTCTTTAATTTCAGAACCAGCACATCCTTCTCAACGTTTTTATACAGATTTACAGACGTTACGAGATTTCTCAGGAAGAGGGTTTACGGAGCAAGAAGGAGTTTTTGCAGAATTGTCTATTAAAAATGGAAAAGCAAACGAATTCATTCCGGCTCGACTTGCTGAACTTGATTTCGAATCGTATTTGATTATAGATAAAACAGGTCAAGGAGATTTTTCTAGTCCTTCGAATTTGGCCTTTATTGAGAGAAGTCGTCAAAGTCCAGAGCGAGGAAACATTATTTTCGAAGACTTTTTATTTGATGAAGATGGTAGTGGTAGTGATGCTTTTACATTTGGGTATAAGAAAAAAGGAGGTTTTGTAGCTTACCTAACAGAAACAAAGCCAACATGTAATACCAGCGATGTTTCTATGAATGATGGTGCTGTTGCTGTGAATGTACAATTTGGAACTCCACCGTTTCGATATAGATTAACTAATGAAGACCCAACGGTTTTTGATAGTCAAGAACAGATAAGTAATAGCCGAACATTTAATATCGAGAATATTTCAAGCGGAGATTATGTTTTAGAAATTATCGATAATAATGATGCAACAGTGGCTCAAAAGGTATTATTACGTGCCGAGTGTGAAGAAGAAGCCGAATTCCCAGACGATGCTCCGATATTTAATTTCGACACGAACCCAGCAAATAATTTTGAACCCTTACCAGAAACAGATAATACGATTAGTGATGATTCAAATCAAGCAGGTCAGAGAGAGCATATTGCAGCTTACCCTGTTCCTGTACGAAATGGAGACCCTATTCGTGTACAAGTAGATATCAAAGAGCAAGTAACTATTCAAATAATTGCGCCATCAGGGGGTGTTGTTTTGCACCAGCAAATATCGCCTAGTAGTAAAAGCACTTCACAAGTGTTATCCTTTGATATTTATACAACGCCAGGTATTTACTTTTTAGAGGCTATTAAAGCCAACGGAGACCGATTGAACACGGTTAAAATTATTGTCTACTAAGTCAACCTAATCTATTAACGAATCAATATTCCAAAAACTAATCGTTTTATTATGGAAAATAAAAACATATTCGTGTTACCAATACGTAACACAATCCTCGGAATCTTAGGTCTGTTTATGGTATCCATATCGACCATTATGCCCATGCATGCAGATGAAT
>CALFUO010000180.1 GCA_937929895.1 uncultured Aquimarina sp. | reverse complement strand
GTGGAATGGAAGAAGGGTTAAATGCTGTTATTGTAAACCCTGGAGTTATTTTAGGGAGTGGATTTTGGAATAGTGGAAGCGGTAGAGTATTTAGTGGGATGAAAAACGGAGCTCCTTTTTATTTTGAAGGAGGAACAGGGTATGTAGATGTGCGAGATGTCACAAGAACAATGCGACTTCTAATGGAACGTAATATTTTTAGAGAACGTTTTGTTTTGGTCTCAGAAAATTTAAGTTTCAAAAAGTGCATTGATTTAGTAACTAAAGTGCTAGGAAAAAAAGCCCCAACTCAAAAAATTTCGAATTGGGTGCTAAAATGTATTTCTTTTATTGAAGCTAGTATAGCTTCGGTAAGTAATTACAAATCTAAATTTGCTAAAGAACTTTTGTTAGGTCTATTCGATCTGAATGAATATGATAATTCTAAAATTAAAAAAACTTTAGATTATGAGTTCATTTCGATTTCAAAATCTATCGAAGAACATGGTGAAAACTATATAAAGACTATCGCATAAAATTAATCCTCTTCTCGTTCGTCTCCGTATTTTTCTTTATTCTTCTTAACTTCTGTTTTGTTAAATTCTTTAAAAAGAGAATCGTGTAATCGATAACGTTGTTCAATGTTGTCTTGGACTCTAAGATATATCTTTTGTAGTTTTTGAGGTTTATAGCCATAATACGCAATATTTTCGGCTACGACACAGCTATCGAGTTTGTATGCACCCAAAGCATATTCTTTAAGATCTATACCCGAATCTCTTTTAACATCATTAGAGGCTACAGTACCTGCCGCTTTCAAAATGGCTAACTCTGTTAAAGCATTGACCATTTCGTCTTCATTTAAAAATGCTTCAGGTTTTTGGTTTTCTTCAATGGATTGACATCCAAATAATAGTATCAAAAAACCAATTAAGCTGTATTTATACATGCTAATCATTTTATCTATCGAAAGTCAGTCGTTTACCAAATCTTTCACTCTCATTTACTTCACCGTTTTGATAAGCAATATTACCATTTAAGAAAGTGTGTGAGATTTTAGATGTAAAGGTAGTTCCCTCGAAAGGAGACCATCCACATTTATATAAAATATTTTCTTTTTCAACCGTCCAAGGACTGTTCAAATCAACTAATACAGCATCAGCGAAATATCCTTCTTTAATGTAACCACGTTTTTCTACTTGGAATAAAATAGATGGATTATGACATGCCTTTTCTACAATTTTCTCTAAACTAATTTTTCCTTGGTGATACATTTCTAATAAGGCTACTAAAGCATGCTGTACCAATGGACCACCTGATGGAGCTTTAGTATATACATTATCTTTTTCTTCAATAGTGTGAGGTGCATGGTCTGTGGCAATTACATCAATTTTATCTGCTAATAAACCAGCTAATAAGCCGTCACGATCATTAGCAGTTTTAACAGCTGGATTCCATTTGATATGGGTTCCTTTGGTGTGATAATCTTCGTCACTAAACCAAAGGTGATGAATACATACTTCTGCTGTGATCTTTTTGTCTTTTAAAGGAATTGAATTGTCAAACAACTCTAATTCTTTAGCTGTAGAAAGATGGAAGACATGTAAACGAGCTCCCGTTTCTTTAGCTAGTTCTATAGCTCTAGAAGAAGAAAGGTAACAAGCCTCTTCACTACGAATAATAGGGTGTAAGTGTACCGGGATATCGTCGCCGTATTGTTCTTTGTGTGCTGCTAAGTTTTTGCGTATCGTAGCTTCGTCTTCACAGTGTACAGAGATTACTAAGTCTGTAGACGAAAAAATACTACGTAATGTATCGGGGTTATCTACCAACATATTTCCCGTAGAAGAACCTAAAAATAATTTTAAACCTGCTACATTGTTTTTGTCGACCTTTAATACTTCTTTTAGATTATCGTTAGTTCCGCCAAACATAAAAGAATAGTTGGCGTAGCTAGTATTAGAAGCTGTAGTAAATTTATCTTCTAACAATTCTATAGTAGTTGCTTGTGGTATAGTGTTAGGCATTTCGATAAAACTCGTAATACCACCCGCAACAGCAGCTTTAGATTCTGTTTCTATATTCGCTTTGTGTGTTAATCCTGGCTCACGAAAGTGTACTTGATCATCAATTAAACCAGGTAATAAATGTTTACCAGAACCGTCTACAATAGTACAATCACTATCCAAAATATCGGTGCTTATATTAGAAGCAATGGTTTTAAAAATTCCATCCTCAATTAAAACATCAGTTTTAGTGATATTTCCTTCGTTAATTAGATTGGTGTTCTGTATTAAAATTTGCATGTGATTTCTTGCTGAATAGTGATTTTATTTTCATTAAAATTACTCCAAAAATAGCTTCTGAAATAATTCCTTTTGACATTTTAGAATTTCCTCGAGTACGATCTGTAAAGATTACTGGGACTTCTTCATATCTAGCTTTCTTTAAATACGCTTTATATTTCATTTCAATTTGAAAAGCATAACCGATAAAACGAATGTTATCAAAATTAAAGCTTTTCAGAAGACGATTCGAATATCCTACAAAACCTGCTGTGGTATCGTGAATAGGCATTCCTGTAATAAAACGAACGTATTTCGAAGCTCCATAAGAAAGCAATACACGTCCCATAGGCCAGTTGACAACATTTACCCCTGTAACATAACGCGATCCAATTACCATATCTAGATTTTTAGATGAAATTGTACGCAGAAGCTTTGGAAGGTCTTTGGGATCGTGTGAAAAATCGGCATCCATTTCGAATACATAATCATAGCCCTTATTTAAGGCCCATTCGAAACCATGAATATAAGCAGTTCCTAAACCTAGTTTACCTTTTCTTTTTTCTAGAAATAGGGTTTTTAGATGCTCTTTTTGCAATGTAACAATAGCGTCAGCAGTACCATCGGGCGAATTATCGTCGACGACTAGAATATCGAACTTATCGGAAGCTTCGAAAACTGCTTTAATAATAAGCCTTATGTTTTCAACTTCGTTGTAAGTAGGGATAATTACTAAAGCTGAGGTCATTTACAAAAAAAATTTAAGGGCAAATATACTATAAAGTAACCGCAGCGGATTACTTTTGTTACATCAATACCTTATAATAGTGAATGCTATTCCTAGACTTTCTGGACCTCCTGATTGGATTTTTTTCTGGTGTTTAATTAGTATAACTCTAATAGCATTGGCTAAAAGAAGTAATGCCAAAGTATTTTCGAGCTTTCTGCAATTACTTTTTACAAATAATTATTTACAGTTGTATGCAAATAGTATTGTAGCTCGAGGGATTCACTTTTGGATGAGTATGTTGTTTGTAACGACGTTGCCTTTATACTACTATGTTGTAGAATTTTTAAGAGGGAATTATATAGAATTAGATGTAAAGGAATATTTGTTTTTTGTTGGATACCTGTCTTCGTTTTTAGTTGTAAAACGATCTTTAGAGTTTTTGTTAGCAGCGACTTTTTTGAAAAAAAAGGGTATCAGAAGATTTATGTACGAAAAACAGAGCTATTTAAATTATTTAGCCATTATCTTTTTTCTGCCAATTAACATAATTCTTTACTCAAGTTTCAATAATCCGTATTTAAACTACCTGCTTATTGCATTATTTGTGTTTTTATGGGTATTAGCCTATCTATTAGTGATTTCGAGATTTCGGAATCAATTTAGTTTCGGTTGGCGTTATTTTATTTTGTATCTTTGCGCCCTAGAATTAGCCCCTACTTGTTTAACGTATATAATGATATTGAATGGCATCGAATGATAATTCCACCACCATTGCGCCAATGAAAGTGAAGACGATTTTGGTTTCACAACCAGAACCAAAAGTAGAAAATTCTCCATACTTCGACTTAGAAGAAAGGCAAAAAGTAAAAATTGATTTTGTTCCATTTATCCACGTCGAGGGGTTAAATGGGAAAGAAATAAGAGGACAAAAGATAGATTTATCAGAATATTCTGCGATTATCCTTACGAGTAGAAATGCTGTAGATCATTATTTTAGAATTGCTGAGGAAATGCGTTTTAAAGTACCCGATTCTATGAAGTATTTTTGTCAAAGTGAAGCAGTAGCTTTGTATTTGCAGAAATACGTGGTATATAGAAAACGCAAGATTTATGTGGGTAAACGTACTTTTGCAGAGCTTTCTCCCTTAATTAAGAAGTATAAGAATGAGAAATACTTATTACCTTCTTCTGATAAACTTAAGCCTGTAATCCCTGCAATGTTAGATGATTTAGGAGTGAAATGGAAACAAGGAACTTTCTATAAAACGGTTGCTAGTGACTTATCTGATTTAAGAGATGTATTCTACGATGTATTAGTGTTTTTTAGCCCTTCGGGAATTGAATCTTTATTCAAAAACTTCCCAGACTTTAAGCAGAATGATACTAGAATTGCTGTTTTTGGAAACTCTACAGTCAAAGCAGCAGAAGCACAAGGATTAGTTTGTAATATCCAAGCACCGACACCAGAAACCCCTTCGATGACTATGGCATTAAGGAATTATATCAGAGAAGCGAATAAAAAATAAGCTTTTAATAAATTGAAATACAAAAAACGCCCATCAATTAAAATTGATTGGGCGTTTTGCTTGTGTGGAGTGCATGGTAATTATCTAGGTGGTGCAAGTCCAAGGCATGCCAATTTGCAAATACGAAGAAAAGCAACTGGCATACGTCCAACAGTCCAATCCTAAGCACTTCAATTACCAGCAAGCGCCTAAGACAAGTAGGGTATTTATTTTTCTTGAACTATTTCAATCGGTAAAGTGTAAATTAAGAAACCACCCAGTACGAATACGTATACTAGGTGGTGTGAGAGGGCAGGCAGTGAACTAATCCCTACCTTCCTACTCGATTGAATAGGCATATTCAAAACCCTTGTAAATACGAGGGTTTTATTGTAAATTATAGTAAATTGCAAGGAATTAGCGATTTTC
>CALFUO010000179.1 GCA_937929895.1 uncultured Aquimarina sp. | reverse complement strand
GTTTATAGTAAGCAAATGTAGCATTTCTTTCAAAACCAAAAATAGTTATAACTATTTCTTGAGAAATTAATTTAACTTGTTAGAATATTTCTATAGAATAAGCAGAGCAAACTCATACTTTTATTTTTGAGAGCTTTTAATGATAAATTCTCATTATTTTGGTTTACATAGAATTGATTCAAGCTAATTAATACTTAAAAATAGATTCAAATTTGAAATTTTGTGTGATTTAAATCTATTTTTCACTCAAATTTACTTTGTAAAACAAAGTGTGAGTTTGCCCTGATCTAGGATATCAGAGATAAGACCTAGTAACATTAATATAGAGATGATTTTAGTTCCATTCTCTTTAAAGTAATAGGCAATTGTTAAAATGATTGGAGCCAGTAATAATCTGAATAGAATTAAAAGTTTTGGGATATTCATGTTGTTAGCTTTTAAAATTCCAGTTAATAATTGGTAGGGAACGTTTTTGATTTTTATTCCATAATCCTATTTGAAGGCCTTTTAAGTCGTTGCATTTATTGAATAGACCTATTTGTATTCCTCTTGCTCTTGAGTCGTAGTTGCCGAGTCCAGAAATTGAAATTCCATTTGCATTGTAATGATTCCCTACAAAAGGTGTAATTGCAATGCCATTAATTATACCACTATTAATCACAAAATTTAATTCTATCCCATTTGTTATATTGTCATCTGGATCGAAAAAACCAATATTTAACCCATTCACAATATTAAAACGCTTAATGTCTAGTAAGCTAAATTTTTCTACAGGTGGTTCGATAAAATCAGATCCTGGTAATTCGCCTAAAATGATAGGAACTCCTATTATCATCCATAAATTATTCAATTCAACACCATTGGTCTTATGTGCAGTTTTATTTTCGTTAAAAAAATAATTGAAGTTTAATCCATTTATGGTTTTAATATTAGATGGAGTAGCACCAAAACCAATAATTTGATGTGGAGCTTGTTTAATCTGAGAGTAGGAGAAAAAGTTGATTATTAGAAATAGGTATAATATAGGAAATCGCATATCTCTTATTTTAAATTACACTTCAAATCTATTGTGATAATCACTTTTAGTGTTTCTTTAAATGAGTTTTGAAAATTTAGTTTTTGCGAAAATCACAAATTATCTATATTTTGAGGTATGATTGAGAATACTTTTATTCAAACTTTAATCGCCAACATTTCTAATGAGAAATCTTTAAACGAAACAATTGCTGAGGTATTAGATATCAGCTATGATGCAGCACATCGAAGAGCAAGTGGGAAAAGTAAATTTTCCTTAGAAGAGGGTATTCAGTTAGCGAAGCATTTTGGGATTTCTTTGGATAAACTTTTTAATACCAGTCAGCTGGATTTTGTTGCAGTAGAAAAAACACTTTTGATTGATTCTGAAAAAGATTTAGAAACGTATTATACTAAATCGTTCAATGAAATTGAATCTATACCACAAAAGGAAAAGTGTGAGATTCTATATTCGGCAAAAGATATTCCAATATTTTATACTCTATCTAATAGAGTGCTTAGTAAGTTTAAAGCTTTTGTTTGGCTAAAGATTTTAGACCCTAAATTCAAGGAATTAAGTTTTGAAAATTACTACCCCTCTCAAAGCCTTTTAGTAAGTGCCGAAAAGTTGGGTCGACTTTATGAAAAATTTCAGCGAAAAGAAATATGGGACATTACTACTATCAATAGTTTGTTAAAGCAAGTTCATTTTTATTTTCTTATCCAACAATTAAGTGCAGCAGATGCTTTTACTGTAACAAAGGAGTTAAGGGCTTTGATTAATCAAATAGAAAAGGAGTTGAGTTCTAGTGAAAATTCGATTCTATTATATCATAACGAACTTTTGCTAATGAATAATAGTGTACTAATAAAAGGACAGGAAGTGAGATATTTATATATTCCTTTTACCATGTTATCTTATTATAGAACAAACGATAGAACTACTTGTAAGCAAGCAGAAGATTTTTTGGGTAAGCAACTGTATAATTCAAAACTTTTAAATGCTTCTGGAGAAAAAGAACAAAGGACGTTTTTTAATAAAATCTATGCTAAAATTGATGCTTTAGAGCAATTAATCAAAGCAACCTTAGCATTAGATTTCCAATAAAACTTTCATGATCTAGAGGGAACTAATAGTTATGAAAGTAAGATATCCTGATAGGTCTTTATGACCTAGTAGGTATATTTAAATAAAAACCTACAAGGTTTCAAAACCTTGCTAGTGAGACTTTCAATAAAAAAAGCACCCCATAAAAGAAGTGCTTTTCAAAAGATATAGTTTAAAATGACGTTCTTATCAGAAAGCCATTTTATATACAATTATTTCGTCGATAATTATTTTCCAATATTATGTTGGTGACGAATAGATTCTTGATGAATAGCATTGTAAACTTCAGTAATGAATTCTTCACTTAACCCAACTTGTCCTCCTTCGCTAATTGCTTTATCTCTGATAGCATTCCAACGCCCACTTTGTAAAATTTGAACATTGTTTTCAGCTTTTACTTTTCCGATTTCGTCAGCGATTTTCATGCGTTTCGCTAATTGTTGGATAAGTACTTCGTCAGTAATATCTATTTTAGAACGTAATTCGTTTAAAGCTAATTCGTAAGCTTCAGAACCTCCTTTTTCTTTACGTACTTTTAAGTCCTTCATAATTTGAACTAAAGTAGCAGGAGTAATTTGTTGTTTAGCATCTGACCAAGCATTATCTGGGTCATAATGTGTTTCAACAATCATTCCATCGAAATTCAAATCTAAAGCCGTTTGACATAGATCTTGGATAATATCACGACGTCCAGCGATGTGAGAAGGGTCTAAAATTAAAGGAAGATCTGGGAACTTTGCTTGCAAATCGATTGGGATTTGCCATTCTGGGATATTACGATATTTGGTCTTTTCGTAAGTAGAGAAACCTCTATGGATAACACCTAAGTTCTCAACATTACAAGCATGGAAACGCTCTACAGCTCCTAACCATAATGCTAAATCAGGGTTTATAGGGTTTTTAACTAAAACAGGCTGTTTAATTCCGCGACAAGCTTCTGCGATATCTTGCACGATAAATGGAGATACTGCACTACGAGCACCGATCCATAAAATATCAACATCGTGTTCTAAAGCTAATTCAACATGGTGAGGGTTGGCAACTTCTGTAGCAGTTAACATTCCTGTTTCTTGCTTAGCGGTTTGCATCCACTTCAATCCTAAAGCACCAACACCTTCAAAGTTACCTGGACGTGTACGTGGTTTCCAAATACCCGCACGTAATACGGTTGCATCAGTTTCTTTCAACTCTTGTGCAATACGTACCACTTGGTCTTCTGTCTCGGCACTACAAGGTCCAGCAATTACTAGCGGATGGTCTAAGCCATAAGCATCTAACCAATTCCTAAGTTCCTTTTTATTTTCCATCGTTGCTTTTATTTTTCTTTGGATTCACAAAGCGACGCCAAAGATAAGGTTTATTTTATGATTTAGTTGTGAGTTTTGAGTTGTAAGTTGTAAGAGAAAAAATCTAATTTTCTCGCCCAAACATAATATCTGAGCTGATAACTCACAACAGCCAACTGCCAACTATTTTTCAATCCCTTTTAATATTTCTTTTATACGATTGGTGTCTTCCATTTCTTTAAAGATACCATCATCATTTCCTTCTTCAATTAGCTTTTTAAAGCCGTTTAAATTCTCAATATATTCATCTAAAGCAGCTAAAACATGCTTCTTATTTTGTTTAAAAATCGGAGTCCACATAGCTGGTGAACTTTTTGCTAAACGTACCGTAGAAGCAAAACCACTACCAGCCATATCGAAAATTGTTTTCTCGTCTTTTTCTTTCTCGATCACTGTTTTTCCTAGCATAAAGGAACTTACGTGTGACAAATGAGAAACATAAGCAATATGTTTGTCGTGCGAAGCAGCATCCATATAGCTCAGTTGCATCCCTAGGCGTTCAAAAATATCAACACCTAATTTTAATTGCTCGTCACCTGTTTTACCGGCTTCACAAATGATGTTAGCTTTTCCGTTAAACAGCCCTTTTAAAGCAGCTGTTGGCCCAGAAAATTCGGTTCCAGCAATAGGGTGAGCGGCTAAAAAGTTTTTACGTTTGAGATGGTTGGCTACATTAGTACAGATCCCTTCTTTTGTAGAACCTACATCGAAAACCAAACAGTCGTCATTAATAGTGTCTAATACATCTAAAACTACAGTTTTAGCTTTGTCTACAGGAATTGATAGCACTACTACATCAGCTTGACTCAAGTCTTCAAATCTAGCTTTGTGATCTATAAAACCAATTTTTAAAGCTTGACCTAAATGCGCTTCATTTCGATCGATCCCATAAATAACCGCTTCACTAAATTGCGATTTGATATCGGTTACAATTGAACCTCCTATTAATCCTACTCCTATTACAAATACTTTCATTCTTTTTAGGTCTCGGGTATCAGGTATGAGGTATCGGCTTCAAAAATTATAATAAATACTGATAACCGATAGCTGACACCTGATGCCTAAAGTCTACTTATTGCTTCTTCTATTTTTTCTTCACTAATACACAATGAAAAGCGGATATACCCTTTTCCTTGGCTTCCGAAAATACTTCCCGGAGTAATGAAAATTGATTTGTCGTATAAAATTCCATCAATGAAAGCTTCTGCATCTGTTATGTCTTCTGGTAATTTTGCCCAAACGAACATTCCTGTTGCATTTTTATCGTAAGTACATCCGAAATGATCTGCCATTTTCCAGATCAATTCGCGACGTTTGCGATAGATGGCATTCATTTCCTCGTACCAAGAACTATCAACATTCAGTGCTGTAATAGCTCCTTTTTGTAATCCTTGAAACATCCCGCTATCCATGTTTGATTTTACTTTTAGGACAGCATTTATTTTTTCAGCATCTCCTAACACCATTCCTACTCTCCAGCCAGCCATATTAAAGGTTTTACTTAGAGAATTTAATTCTAAAGCCACTTCTTTAGCACCCTCAACACTTAAGATACTCAATGGTTTTTCGGTTAAGACAAAGCTATAAGGATTGTCATTTACCAATAGGATATCATTTACTTTGGCAAAAGCAATTAGTTTTTCGAATTGCACTACTGTAGCTTCAGCACCCGTTGGCATATGTGGATAGTTCACCCACATCAATTTCACTTTAGATAGATCTTTTTTAGTTAAAATATCTAAATTCGGAAACCAGCCACCTTCAGCATTTAAGTCGTAGTATATCGGTTCTGCTCCGATTAATTTAGAGACAGAAGTATATGTCGGATATCCAGGATTCGGAATCAGTACTTGGTCACCTTCATTAAGATATGCCATCGAAATATGCATAATCCCTTCTTTCGATCCCATCAAGGGTAATATTTCATTTTCAGGGTTAACAGATACTTCGTATTGCTTTTTGTAAAAAGCAGCAATAGCCTCACGTAATTCTGGTAAACCTTGGTAGCTTTGGTATTTATGCGCACCGTCAACGAGTACAGCTTTGGTGATACTTTCGATCACAGCAGTTGGTGGTGCTAAATCTGGACTACCAATAGCCATATTTATAATTGGTTTTCCTTCTAAAGCCAATTGGCGTACTTCTCTTAATTTTTTTGAGAAGTAATATTCTTCAACCGTTTCTAAACGTTTTGCAGTTACAATTCCCATTCCCACTTATTTTTGGTTTTGGTATTCCCCCAATATTTTTAATTCCGTTGCCATAATTTCTAGAATGGCAATTGCTTTTTTATAATCTTCTAGTTTCTCGAAAGATGTGTCCACAAAAAAGGCGTACTTCCAAGGTTGTTCGATCACAGGTAATGACTGAATTTTGGTCAAATTCAAATTACAGTCACTCATTACGTTTAAGATAGTCGCAAGACTTCCTCTTTTGTGATCTAAGATGAATTTTAAAGAAGCCTTGTTTATGTGTTCTTCTTTAACCCCTGATTCCTCCCTTTTGTTTAGAATGAAGAAACGGGTACTATTCGTTTTAATAGTTTGAATTTCTTCAGCAAGAACACTTAGTCCATAAATCTTAGCGGCTATTTTACCAGCAATAGCAGCCACACCTTCTAATTGTTGTTTGGCGATGCGATCGGCAACTTCTGCAGTATCTGCATCTTCTATCAATTTAATGTGTGGATGATTTCTAAAAAACTCTTTACACTGCAATAATGCCATTGGGTGCGAATACACTTCTTTAATATCAGAAATATTTTGCCCTTCTAAAGCCATTAAACAGTGGTGAATCGGTAAATAGAATTCTCCACTAATTGTTAGGTTATGTTCGTCGATATAGGCATAATTTGGAATAATCGAACCTGCAATCGAATTTTCTATAGCCATTACAGCATCGGTACACTTTCCTTCTTCGATACTTTTTACCAATTCCTGAAAAGACATGCACTCGTCGATTTCAATATCCTCCCCGAAAAAGCTTAGTGCCACTTGGTGGTGATACGATCCTTTTACTCCTTGAATTCCTATGATTTTCTTCATATATCTTCAAACAAAAATCCCGATTCGCTAAGAATCGGGATTTATATAATTTTATTTTGATTTTATATTACACAATATCCCGCTTCTTACTTAAAAAAGTAGAAGAAGTAAAATGAGAATGTGTAAAATAAATTATTCATTTCCTATTTGTTGTATGTAACAAAAGTATTTAAAGTTTTTAAACTATAAAAGCAAAAAGAACGTATATTTTAATTTTATCTTAGATTTGGTTGTGTAATGTAATTTACGTTATCCTGAACTTGTTTCAGGGTCTCACATAATTGGGTGTAGTTTATATGCTAAATGAGATGCTGAAATAAATCTGATAGCTATCGGATTAGCATGACGCAATTTTATTCCTATGAATCTAAATCAAGTAACAGTTCCTTCTTTAGACCTTACTTTAGCAATTCCTTTTTATGAAAAATTAGGGTTAAAGCTAATTATGAAGTCACTTCCGCATTATGCCAGGTTTTTGTGTCCAGAAGGAAATTCGACGTTTTCTATTCATCAAACAGATCGGTTGCCACAGGGAGAAGGAGTACACGTTTATTTTGAATGCAAAGATTTGGATCGGAGAGTAACGGAATTAAAAACAAAAGGAATTGAGTTTACACAAGAGCCTGTAGACCAGAATTGGCTTTGGCGAGAAGCTCGGTTAAAAGATCTTGATGGTAATCAATTGGTATTATTTTATGGAGGTGAGAATAGAATCAATCCCCCATGGAGAATTAATAATTAATACGATATAAAAATATATGTCTATAAAAGTTGAAAAACTTTCTAAGTCCTATGATAGGATTGAGGCTTTAAATGATATTTCTTTCGAAATACCGAAAGGACAGATTGTTGGTTTTTTAGGTCCTAATGGAGCTGGAAAATCTACTTTACTGAAAATTTTAACTACTTACGAAAAGGCATCCGACGGTGAGGCATGGGTAAATGGTTTGAGTGTTTCTGAAAAAAGTTTCGAGATAAAGAAACACATCGGTTATTTGCCAGAGCATAATCCTTTGTATCTACAGCAATACCCTAAAGAGTATCTAAGTTTTGTAGCCAGTAGTTATCATACATCGAAATCACGTGTTGACGAGGTGGTTCAACTTACAGGTTTATCCGAAGTTACTTCAAAAAAAATAGGAGAATTATCTAAGGGGTATCGACAAAGAGTAGGTTTGGCTGCGGCAATAATTCATGATCCAGAAGTTCTTTTGTTAGATGAGCCAACCACAGGTTTGGATCCGAATCAGCTGGAAGATATTCGTAGTTTGATTCGCGATTTAGGAAAAGATAAGACGGTGTTACTGTCTACACATATTATGCAAGAAGTAAATGCGATGTGTGATCGAGCATTAATTATTAATAAAGGAACCTTAGTAGGAGATCGGTTGTTAAATGAAACTTCAGAGATTACTTACGAAGTTCAGTTTGACCAGGCATGTGATGTTGGTTTATTAAAAGAATTAGCCTTTGTTTCTAATCTAAATGCAATTTCAAACAAACACTTTGAGGTTAGTTTTACAAATCCACAACCTACGATCTTATTTGACTTTGCGGTACAACACCAAATAAAAATAGTACACCTAAAAGAGAAAGCACTAGATGTAGAAGCATTGTTTAAAGATGCGACTACTTAGCAAGCAGTTGGTCTATTTTAGTGTCGATTTTTTTAGATTGAATTAGAGCTTCGTTAATAGGAAGTCCTTTCTTCATATTAGGTCTTTTGTGTCCAATTTCAGTAAGCCAAGCATCAGTTAATATTTTTTGTTGCTTTTGAATCAACTTGAATATTTCTAATCCATTTTCGAATTTCGAAAAGTAAGTATCGGCATCTTTGGTGTCAGGGTAATTTTTAGGGTTTAAAAATTGAATCAATGCTTTCGTCATTATCCAATGTCCTACAGGTTTAGGGTGGATACCATCTCGAGTCAACATAAAACTGTTGTCAGAACTTCTTTCTTTTGCTAATGCATTGGTTAAGGGTGTATGAATATCCACAATATCCCAGTTATCGGTAAACTTTTTACTCAGTATCCAATCTCCATAAATGTCCATCACGTTAGTGTAAGCATCACCTTTTAAGGCATCGTAAATTGTGGTGTTTAGATGAACGATTTCAGCACCACTTTCGAGGACTTTGCGATGTAGGTACTCAATTCCCTTTTGGAATTTTTTGAATCTAGAATTATCAAAAGGCAGATAAATTCCATCGTTAATACCATAACAAGCAAATACAAGATCTGGTTTTAGAGTTTCTAAAGTACGTTTTAGACGTTCTTGCAATTTAGGACGAGGAAATTTTCCCTTGGCGTGGCCAGGTTCCGAAAGTTTAGAAACCGTTTCACTGGGTAAGCCAATATTTAAAAAATCATAGTCGATATCAGGGTTATTCAGTTTTATGTAAGTGATAAAGTAATTCACATAAAACGCCTGATAGGTTATACTATCCCCTACAAAAAGAATAGTTTTAGTATTCTTTGAAATTTGAAAGGTTTTTTGAGCAACTGTAAGTTGAAAGCTAAGCAATGCTAAAATTACAGAGAATATGATGTTTTTGACAGGTGTTAAATACAAGATTTTAGTTTTTAATCACTTCAGGAATAATTACCCCTGTAGCCCCATTCGGATTTGCGATCCCCATAATGGCACACATGGTCGGAGCAATATCAATAATGCGAGTTTTTCTATAGCTTTTTCCTTGGTTTATTCCTTTTCCATAAAAAATCATAGGTACATGTGTGTCATACACCTGAGGACTTCCGTGGGTAGAACCTTTTCGTCCGTATGCAGTCGTGCCTGGTTTTAAAATATATGTTACATCTCCACTGTATCTCTGGTGAAATCCATTTTGAATGAGTTTTCCAATAGGGTCATTTATATTTCTATTTCTTAATTGATTACGAGTAAACACAAATTGAATTTCGGGTTGAACCTCCATGAAATTAAGTAAAGCCTCTTCTACATCTTCAATTTTTAATTCTTTATCTGTAAGTGCTTCTGTATTTAAAAATAACTGTTTATTAGAGATGTTCTCGACAATATCAGCTAATTGAAAAGTATTTTCTAAAAAGGAGTTGATGTTATTTTTCAGTCCAATGGTATCGAAGTATGAGGCAGGGATTCTTTTCTTTTTTAGGTATGCAGGTACATGTATAGCTCCATGATCAGCGGTTAAGAACAAAGTGTAATTTTCTGCGCCTACTTTAGCGTCTAAAGTTTGAAGTAATTTTGCTAGCTCTCTATCTAACCTTAGGTAAGTATCTTCAACCTCTATGGAGTTTACACCAAAACGATGCCCTACATAATCAGTGCTCGAATAACTAATCGTTAGCACATCAGTATCACTATCGATTCCTAAATTTTCATTCGAAAGGGCTGCAATGGCAAAATCAGTAACCATAGTATTTCCATGTGGGGATTGCTTTATAATATCATACCCTCCATTAACCATACTAAGCGATTTTAGATCATAGGGAAATGTTGCAATCTCCCTTCCAACAAACCCTTTTTCGTAGTTGTTAGAGTCTGCACCACTAGCTTTATAGGTATTAAGTGGGTATAAAGGATTCCAAGCTTGTAGGTATTTTTTACCAGGGTGTTGATTGTTGATTTCTCGAACCCAAGTAGGAAGCATCGGCCCATAAAAATTTGTCGAAACCCATTTTCCTTCGTCTTTTCCTCGAAACCAATAAGCTCTATTGGCAGTGTGACCTCCTGGTAAAATAGCCCCTCGATCTTTAATACTTACGGAGATCGTTTTTCCTCGAAACTGAGTGTGTAATCTGTTCGCGTCAGGAAAAGTAGTTGCCATTAAATGCACAGGAGACATTTTTTCTTTGTCACTTTCGGTGCCCAGTGGTTCTACTTTGGGATCACTAGCACAATACACCATTTTTTCTTGAAATTTATCGTACCAGTTATTGGCGATAATTCCGTGATTAGAAGGAGTAGTACCCGTGTAAATCGATGCGTGACCCGGCCCCGTGTAGGTCGGCATATAATTGTAATGATGATTGCGGCATTCGAAGCCTCCCTTTAATAAGCGTTTAAAGCCATCATTACCAAATCGACCATAAAATCTAGAAAGATAATCGTATCGCATTTGGTCGATTACGATCCCTACAACTAGCTTAGGGTTTGTCGCGTAGTTTTGTGCTTTTGTAATTGATAAAATACTGAAAAATAGTATTGTGAAACGGAGTTTTATCTGTGTTGGTTTCATCCTGTGAATTTAATACTTTCGAAATTGATGGTCTGTTAAATTGAGTTTAAGTTTATTTACCCTAAATATAGAGTGGCGTTTATTCTTGTAATACTTTGTACTTTGTGAAAAATATTTATCGATGTTTGTTGCCATACAAGAAAGTTGGAAAGCTGTTTTAGCAGAAGAGTTAGAAAAACCATATTTCGAAGAATTGATTGCTTTTGTGCAAGAGGAATATGCCACAACAAGGTGCTATCCGGCAAAGAAAGAGATTTTTACTGCTTTCGATCATTGTCCTTTTGATCAGGTAAAAGTGGTAATTATAGGACAAGATCCTTATCATGGACCAGAGCAAGCCAATGGATTGTGCTTTTCTGTTCGAGATGGTATGAAACACCCACCTTCTTTAATTAATATTTTTAAAGAAATAGAAGCCGATTTAGGGAAAACTTATCCACAAAGTGGAGATCTTTCAGCATGGGCAAAACAAGGTGTGTTAATGTTAAATGCGACTTTAACAGTTCGTGCACATACAGCAGGAAGTCACAAGAAAAAAGGATGGGAAACGTTTACAGATGCAGTAATTTCTAAAATATCAGCAGAGCAAGAAAATGTAGTTTTTCTCTTATGGGGTGGTTTTGCCAAGAAAAAAGGGACTAAAATCGATAAGAAAAAACACCATATACTAACTTCTGGGCATCCATCACCACTTAGTGCGAATCGAGGCTATTGGTTCGGAAATAAACATTTTAGTCAAACGAACGCATATCTAAAGTCGATAGGGAAAGAAGAGGTTGAATGGTAGTGTTTGTTTTGAAGATTTCTATTTCCTTAGAGGAACCCCCTAGTCTTCGTAGAAATAGCAATAGATTGAAGTGCTATCGTGTATCGACTATCAATATCATAACTCGAATTTGTAATAGCCTTAATATGTAAAAACTATTATGTCTTATTATTACTAAATTAAATGCATATATTACTTATAAAATTATATGCTCGTGTCATCTATAAAAATCACCTTTTTTGTTTTCTTTTTTTCTATAATATTTCCCTCAACTTATGGACAAGATGTAGAACGAAAACTTCCAGAAGGTTGGGATAAAATTGTACATGGGGGTCGGTTTATGGATCGTTTTCAAACATTACCTAAAGCAAAAAAAATGTCGAAAGACGTTTGGGGTATAGATAAAGTAAAACCTAGAGATATAGAAAATGGATTAGAAGACAATACATGGTCTTATTGGGGAGGAAATATTTTTCAATCAGAAGACCAAAAATTTCACATGTTTGTATGTCGTTGGTTAGAAAATAATCCTAAAGGGCATAGAGCATGGCCAAAATCAGAAGTAGTTCATGCGGTATCAGACAATCCATCGGGGCCTTATAAAGTTTTAGATAAAGTAGGTCGAGGTCATAGTCATAATCCAGAAATGCATCAACTAAAAGATGGACGTTATTTTATTTATGTCAATCAATTTTCTGGAGACTTATATTATCTAGCAGATCAGCTAGAAGGACCTTGGACAATGCATCCATTTACTTACGACCCAAGAGAGCGATCTATTACAGACCATATAGCAAATAATACATTTTTAAAAAGAGACGATGGTTCCATGCTTATGGTAACACGAGGGGGGTGATGTTTGGATTAGTAAAACAGGTATTCCTCCATATCATCAAATTTCTACCCAATCAATATACCCACCATTCGAAGGGAGGTACGAGGATCCTATAATATGGAAAACAAACGTGCAATATCACCTAATTGTAAATGATTGGTTAGGACGTATTGCATATTATATGAGATCTCCTGATGGTGTGCGATGGAAGTTAGATGCAGTAGAGGCGTACAGGCCAGGTATTGTTAAACATGCAGACGGAAGAGTAGAAGATTGGTATAAATTTGAACGTATCAAAGTATTACAAGATACATACGGACGTGCTTATCAAGCTAATTTTGCAGTTTGTGATACGGTAAAAAAATATGATAAAGGAAATGACAATCATAGCTCTAAAAATATTAGTATTCCATTAGAGGTGGGGAAACTAGCACAAATTGTAGGTAAAGATAAAATTGATACGGAGACCAAAGAAATACACCTTTTACTAGAGGCAGAATCTAATTTTAATCCACATAAAGATGTTGATTTTAAATCTTTGCGATTTGGAGCTCCAGAAGAAGTGGATTTTGGTAGGGGAAGTAAAGTGTTAACTACACAAAAAATAGGAAAAGATATTTTAATTACATTTTCAGGAAAAGGAAACGGAATAACAAATAAAAATTTTGTAGCCAAAATTTTAGGAAAAAGTAAAAGAGGAACTCTCTTATTTGCGTATGCAAAACTTCCTTGGCAAAACCATAATGCTACGATATTATCTAGTAAGTTTCCAGAGATAACAGAAGCAAATGGTAGAAAGTTGGCTATTCAGGTAGAGGTAGAAAATTTTGGTCAACAATATTCTAAACCCTCTCTTTTAAAAATAGAATATGCTACAGATAATGGTTGGAAAAAATTAGCTACTAAACAAATACCTCCATTAGCACCTTATCAAAAAACAAATGTTGTTATGCAAGCGAATAAAATCGGAAAGCCAGAGGATAAAATAAAAACACGAACAATTATAATTACCGATCAACAAATTCAAGAAACCTTAGAAGGCTCAGTGATTGTTAGATAATAGAAGCTTTCTTTTGTTTAATATTATATAGAAACCTTACCTTTTATATGTGGATGATGGTCGTAGTCTGTCAATTCAAAATCCTCAAAGGTGAAGTCAAATAAATTTTTGATACTAGAGTTCAGTATAATCTTAGGTAATGGTTTTGGGTCTCGCGTTAATTGTAATGCTAATTGTTCCGTATGATTATTATAGATATGTGCGTCCCCAAATGTATGGATAAATTCACCTGCTTCGTAACCACAGACTTGTGCCATCATTTCAGTCAATAAAGCATAAGAAGCAATGTTAAAAGGAACCCCTAAAAAGATATCTGCACTACGTTGATATAACTGGCAAGATAATTTATTATCTGCTACATAAAATTGAAAAAACGCATGACAAGGAGGAAGTGCAGCCTTTCCATTCGCAATATTTTCAGAAAAAGAAATAGAAGTATCAGGCATTACAGAAGGATTCCAAGCAGAAACGATCATGCGTCTGCTGTTCGGATTCTTCTTTAGCATTTCGACAACCTCTTTAATTTGGTCGATTTCTTCGTTATTCCAATTTCTCCATTGGTGTCCATATACAGGGCCTAAATCTCCATTCTCATCGGCCCACTCATTCCAAATACGGACTCCGTTATCTGTTAGATATTTGGTGTTCGTGTCACCTTTTAAAAACCAAAGCAATTCATACACTACAGATTTAAAATGTACTTTTTTAGTAGTTACCATCGGGAAACCTTCCGATAAATCGAAACGCATCTGATAACCAAATACACTCTTAGTTCCTGTTCCTGTACGGTCGCCTTTTACAGCACCGTGTTCCATTACATGTTTTACTAAATCTAGGTATTGTCTCATATTTTGCTTCGCAAAAGCTATCGGCTATCAGCTATCGACTGCCAGCTTTTTTTGTTAGTTGGAAGCCCGTGGCTTGTAGCTCGAAGCAGATTTTATTATTCTCTATTCGAAATTTCGTCTCTAATTTTTGCAGCTTTTTCATAATCTTCAGATTCAACAGCTTGTGCGAGTTGATCGTTAAGCTCATCTAAAGTCATTTTGCTGTAGGCTGATTCGGAAGATGTTCCTTTGCTTTCAATCGTTACATTTTCTAGCTCTTCTTCCGAAGATCCATCGGGATTCATAATTTCAGCATCGCTTTGCTGTAAGAATACCCCTGCTTGATCCAAAATATTTCTATACGTGAAAATAGGAGCTTTAAATCTTAGAGCTAAAGCTATGGCGTCGCTAGTACGCGCATCGATAATTTCTTCTATACGATCTCGTTCACAAATAATGCTAGAGTAGAAAACACCATCCACTAGTTTGTGAATAATTACCTGTTTGATCACAATTTCGAAACGCTCTGCGAAATTCTTAAATAGATCATGAGTCAAAGGTCTAGGTGGTTTAATTTCTCTCTCTAAAGCAATGGCGATCGACTGCGCTTCGAAAGCACCGATAACAATTGGTAATTTTCTTTCTCCGTCTACTTCACTCAATATTAAAGCATACGCACCATTTTGCGTCTGACTGTAGGAAATGCCTCTAATATTTAATCGTACCAAGCTCATACTCAAACTCTCTTTGCAGCTAAATTCGTTATATTTTTTTGAATCCGAAATAAAATAACCACATAAAAACATTGAATTTTATGTGGTTATTAACAATAGGGTTGGGATTTTATATAGTTTTTAGATGTTAGTAATTAGTCCTTCGTTGATCACTTTACCAGTTCAATTTTCATCTACTAGTTATAATCTCAGTGGTAAATGAGCATAAAGCTAATGACTAAAGACTATAAACTAATTACTACTTTTAAAAGCCTTTAATTTTTCAATCAATACAGGTACTACTTCAAAAGCATCACCAACGATACCATAATCAGCAGCCTTAAAGAAAGGAGCTTCAGGGTCGGTATTGATGACCACTTTTGTCTTACTAGCACTTACACCAGCTAAATGTTGGATTGCACCAGAGATACCAATAGCAATGTATAAGTTGGAAGCCACTGGCTTACCAGTTTGTCCCACGTGCTCATCATGTGGTCTCCATCCCATATCACTTACCGGTTTAGAGCAAGCAGTAGCTGCACCAAGTACATCTGCTAAGTCTTCGATTAGGTTCCAGTTCTCAGGACCTTTTAATCCGCGACCTCCAGAAACTACTACTTCAGCATCTGCAATGGTCACTTTATCTGTAGCCTTATCTATGCTTGCTATTTCAATCGAATCTGTCGCTAGAGCAGGAGAAAAGTCTACTACTTCTGCACCAACTTCACTTTCGTGTAAACCGAAAGCATTACTAGAAACATGTACAATTTTTGTATCTGTAGTTAAGGTTGTTTGTTGAAATGCTTTGTTGGTAAAAGCGGTACGTTCTACTGTGAAAGGAGATGTGCTAACAGGTAACTTTACGACATTCGAAGCAATTCCTGCTTTCAATTGACCCGCTAACAATCCGCCTAAATATTTTGAATCCGCAGAAGAAGATAAAACAATTACTTGGCTACCTTCTTGCTTAGAAGCTTCTACGAGAATAGAAGCGTATGTTTTTGCTTTAAAAGTTAAGCCATCGTTAGAAATGTTCAATACTTTTTGAACACCATACTTCCCTAATTCACCTGCTTCATTTGCATTTACAGTTACTGCGGTAACAGAAGTTCCTAAGGCATCAGCAACACCCTTAGCATAAGAAGCGACTTCGAAAGCTGCTTTCTTAAAAACTCCATTTTCTGATTCTGCGTATATTAAAACTGACATTCTTTTTCTTTTTAATAATGAAACAACTAACTAGATTACCTTAGCTTCTTTGTGTAATAAATCGATCAATTTATCTAAATCACCAGCGTCTACTAAAGTTACGCTACCTTTAGGTTCAGGCTTCGAAAAGCTTCCTGCTTCCGAATGAGCTTCGTCACCTACTGGCTCAACAACATTCAAAGGCTTTTTACGTGCCATCATAATACCTCTCATATTCGGAATACGAAGATCACTTTCTTCCACTAAACCTTTTTGCCCTCCTATTACTAGAGGTAAACTAGTTTTTAACGTTTCTTTACCTCCATCAATTTCTCTGATCGCAGTTGCTTCAGATCCTTCAACTTCTAAGCCAACACAAGTATTTACAAAATTAGCTCCAATTAGTTCAGCTAATATTCCTTGTACCACACCACCATTGTAATCGATAGATTCTCTTCCGGCGATAATTAAATCATAACCCCCGTTTTTAGCAACTTCTGCTAACTGAGAAGCAACAAAGAAAGAATCGGTAGGTACTGCATTCACACGAATAGCATTATCTGCACCGATAGCCAAACACTTACGTAATGTAGGTTCTGTAGAAGCATCACCAACGTTAACAACGTCTACACTAGCTCCCTGTTTTTCTTTGAACCACATAGCTCTAGTTAATCCAAATTCATCATTAGGATTAATTATAAAAGAGACTCCATTCGTATCGAATTGAGTGTCATTTTCCGTAAAGTTGATCTTCGATGTAGTATCAGGAACATGACTTATACAAACTAATATTTTCATGTATAAAAATTTATGTTGATCTAAAATTGTTATTTCAAACAGCAGACAAAATTACGCACTTGGTGTGTTTCTTTGCTTACTTGTAGTGAAAAGCAAAATTATTTAAAATAATTCTAAATAGAAAAAAGCTTCTAAAAAAAACATTTCCAAAACGGCACTCAAAATCTTAATGACTTATCAACCTCTCAAAAATTGAAGCTTTTTTTTAACAAAATCTAAATTACGAATTTAAATGTTAAAAAGCTATGCGTGCATAATATTTTTTTGAAAGACTTAGAACAAATCCTAACCGATTAATTACTTATTTTTGTTAGCCGTAAAGAATTATTACAAGCATAAGCTTATATTTCAACGGATGGTGGTATCGAAAAGGTCAACTAACGTTGAATTAAAATAATAACAAACACAGATGAAAACAATACAATTTAGAGAAGCGGTTTGCCAAGCGATGTCAGAAGAAATGCGTCGTGATGAATCTATCTACCTAATGGGTGAGGAAGTTGCAGAATACAACGGAGCTTACAAAGCCAGTAAAGGGATGTTAGATGAATTTGGTCCAGATCGTGTACTAGATACTCCAATTGCAGAGCTTGGTTTTGCAGGGGTAGCAGTAGGTAGTGCAATGAATGGAAATCGCCCGATTGTAGAGTATATGACGTTTAATTTCTGTTTAGTTGGTATCGATCAGATCATTAACAACGCAGCGAAGATTCGTCAAATGTCTGGTGGGCAATTCAATTGTCCAATTGTATTCCGTGGCCCAACAGCATCTGCGGGTCAGTTAGGAGCAACACACTCACAGGCTTTCGAAAATTGGTTTGCTAACACTCCTGGTTTAAAAGTAATCGTACCATCGAATCCATACGATGCAAAAGGATTATTGAAAGCAGCTATCCGTGATGACGATCCAGTTATCTTTATGGAAAGTGAGCAGATGTACGGAGATAAAGGTGAAGTGCCAGAAGGTGAGTACGTATTACCAATCGGTGTTGCTGATATCAAAAGAGAAGGTTCTGATGTGACTATCGTTTCTTTCGGGAAAATCATCAAAGAAGCTTACAAAGCTGCTGATGTTTTAGCAAAAGAAGGAATTTCTGTAGAGATTATCGATTTACGTACCGTACGTCCATTAGATTTAGAGGCAATTTACAAGTCTGTAAAAAAGACAAATCGTTTGATCATCTTAGAAGAAGCTTGGCCTTTAGCTAACATTGCTTCTGAAATTACATATCAAGTGCAAAACAACTGTTTCGATTATTTAGATGCTCCGATCATCAAAATCAATACTGCAGATACACCAGCACCATATTCTCCAACTTTATTAAAAGAGTGGTTGCCTAATAATGAAGATGTAATTAAAGCAGTAAAGAAAGTAATGTTATAATCATTGACTTCTATAATATTCAAATCCTTTCTCATTTCGAGAAAGGATTTTTTTATTGAGGTTAGCCCTAGACTTCACTCAGTGTTCGAATATGTTATAAAAGGTGAACGAAGCTGAACCCTTAGCTTATCAAAGCTAGAGTCTCTTTCAGGGCAAACGCATTAAACTTTTATAAGATTTAAGACTTTTATTAAATAGTGATTATCTCATCCAGCCTTAAGTTTTATGCTTTTACCCCCTACCTTACTTCATTTTTCATTTTTAAGTAGATTCAAAGCAATTTTGTTGAGTATAGAGAAATTTTGAACAGCATCATTAGTTCTTTTTCTAAAAGCATCTTAGCCAAAGGCAACATCCAAAGCCCAAAGTAATTTATTTTCAATAGACCAATGTGATCGAATAGCTTTTCGAAATTCTTCTGGTTTAGTATTGAGGCTGGAGATATAATACTATTTCGAAAATAACATCGTTATTCATTAGTGTTCGATAAAGATTCAAGATCGCTTCGCTTCAAGAAACAGGAATCAAGATTGTGTCCATAACACACTGAAAACAACTGATTTTTATTGTTTATTTTAAGCATAAACATGATTTCTTTGATATAAATCGAAAAGCATGCTTTGAATTTTAAAAACTATCTTAAGATCAATGTTTAAAAAACCTTATCAGATTTTTATAAAATTTTAATCGGACACCAATGATAGTTATTAATATTCTGTAAAGAAATTAGGCTTATAATCTTGTTGTACTTTCAAATTTTTAGGTCCTTTTTTAGTTTTACTATTAAAGGAAAGAAGCACATTTTGTAGCTTTTGATAATTATTCCAATACAGAGAAAACTTTTTTATAGATTTTTTTTTGTTGTTAAAATAATCACACTGTTCTAACAAATTCTGTTTTGTAGTTATATAAGCCCAATATTTGCTATTGTTATTATCGAATGTGATTTCTAAAATATTAGCAGTGGTATTAGTTTCTGTTTTTCCTTTTTTTATGTATTTAACATACACACCAGGATCTTCGAGTTTCCAAGGCATAGCTAATTTATAGATACTCATTTTCCAATGCCTAAGATCCCTTTTAATCTGTTCTGAGGATAACAGAGAATCTGTAATTATTTTTTGACCTTTATAAGCTTTCGACTTATATAAGTCTTTTGTGTTAAGAAGTGTTGTTGTATTATTGTTTTTGTTTTCTACTCTTACATGATTATTGTGTTTATTCCAGTAGATCTTTTTTCCGCTTTGCTCCCATTCTAAATATTTTATTTGATCCCAATTTTCATAGCCTCCCATTTTTTCAATTGATTTGTCAATGATTTTTTTTGATTTGAGATCTATATTTTGAGCAAAAGAAAAGGAGAAAAGTAAACTTAAAAAGAATAGAAATACGCATTTCATGATATATAATTAATAGTTTTTTTAAACTTAAAATTCAGCAAAACTTCGTTACAAGACTATGATGTATAATACATAATAATGTATTCTTAATTTTAGCATAGCCGTGGCTAAATTACAAAGTACAGTTTACAATAGTATTTAAAGTAAATTACAGATGCAATATATTTTTTAATATACAATCTATGTTAAATATACTTTAAGCTACAACACAATCATCCAAAACTTTAGAATAAAGACCGCTTGACTGAAAGAGAAGAGAAAATAGACTTTATAAATCAAGTTATTACAAGTTTTGAACTTAGATATTTTTAATTCGTCTTAGAAAATATCTTTTCTAAGCATTTTTACGCTCAAACTTTTTAAATCACTAAAAACAAAACTTTTTTTTATTTTTTTGAAATTCGAAACTTTTAGATACTAGTGAAGCTCTAAATAAAATAACATTTGTAAACAACTATATTTTGGTAATTACATATTAGCTATACTCTCTGTAATTCGAAAATAGTAATGGAGGGTCTTACAGTATACTTTTTAATGAAAATTAAATAAATTAATTTCTGTATTCTAAGGGCAAGAACCTATATTTATTCTAAGAAGTGATCGAATGTAATTGGTCGGTTTAATCATTGTAAATGGAACAATTTTCTAATTTTATATTAAGCCTTGGTATTGGTATCAATCTATTAGTTCTTCTAATATTATGGAAAAACAGTCTTCAGCTGTTACACCATAAATTACTCTTCGTTATTTTCTCTTTCGTAGTGTCGACTTTGGTCTGTTTGTATGGGTTTGAGAATAGAAATGCTGTTGTATTTTACACAACATATCTGGCACAGGATACCTTTATATTGACATTGGGGCCATTGGTTTTCTTGTACGTACAATCGATTGTACTACCTGCAGAAGGGCTTCTTAAATCTAATATTAAACATTTTCTTTTTCCTGTAGTCTATCTACTCTTAGTAAGCGTTCCTATTTGGATTAACTTAATGTTTGGCACTTTTTCTTTTGAGTATCTACGTCTGGGAAATGAAAATTTATTTTCACTCGTCATTATGTATTCTCTAGTATATTGCATTTTAACATTAAGGTTATTACAAAAAGCAAAAGCTGTTATTCTTCAAAATTATGCTGATGGTAAAGGTGTTAATTTAAATTGGTTAAAAAAGTTTTTAAACGGGATAATAGTGGTTATTACGATTGACATTTTAACTACTTTATATGAATTTTTTTTCCATGATTTTAAGGAAGTAGTATATATCATCTCTACAGCTATTGTTCTTTTGATGTTGTATTTGGCTTATCATGGGATTTTTCAAGCCAAAGTATTCTTGCCCGAGTTTTTGCTTCAAAATCATGGGTTAATTAGAATACCAGAAGAACAAGAAATTGTTTCACGAAAAATAAAATCGACTTCTGAATTCGATAAAGAAGAGCTTGCAAAATTAGCAGAAGACTTAGAGCAACTAATGAAAAAAGAACGTCTTTATCTAGATACGGCGATTTCTTTAAAAACACTTTCCAAAAAATTAGATATAAGTGACAAAAAATTATCTCAATTGCTCAATCAGTATATGCATGTTAGTTTTAACGACTATATAAATAGGTTAAGGGTCGAAGAGTTTAAGAAAAGAATACATGAAATTGATACAGAAAAGTATACTTTATTTGCAATAGCTTTAGATAGTGGCTTTAATTCCAAATCAAGTTTCAATAGAATTTTTAGTAAAGAGGTGGGTATGACACCGACCCAATTTAAATCTAAGGTTAAATCTAAGGTGTAAAGAGTCCCAAAAGAAGATTTGGGACGTTTCAAATAGATTGTTTCCCTTTATTTGTGGGATCTAACCTTAACTTAGTCTTAAATGAATACTTATAATATTCTAAGGATTTCCCTTTTCTTATTTCTTATCACAAACACAATTTTTGGACAGATAGACACTACTCCTCCTGAACTTTTGGGGATATCTAGTACATATACTGACTATTTCGCTGGTGATACAATCGTGTTAACTGTAAACACTTCTGATAATGAATCGGATATATCTTTTATTCAAATTGAAATAGTTAACAGTATCGGTACACAAAGACATATTGTATATGGAACGATAGATAATGATGGAGTTGTAGAGCCTACAGAATGGGTTAATGAAGGTAGTAGCAACTATCGTAATAGTTTTGAATTTAACGAATATGCCATGGATGGGATTTGGTATGTAGAAAAAGTACTCATCTCAGATACTTCAGATAATGATTTATCGGAGTCTTATACAGAATTTAATAGCCCTTTTTCTTTTACAGCAGGTAGTAATAACCAAGATACTATCAATCCAGATTTTAAAGGATTAACGCTTAATAAAAGTAGTTTTTCTCGAGGCGAAAGTATTGAATTTACTATAGAAACTTTAGATAACCTTTCTGGTATAGATACGATTCAAATAGATATTGTAAATGCTGATGGAGAACAAAGGCAAAGTATTTTTGGTTCATTAGGATTTTGGGATGCTATAGATACTAATACCTACGTTCAGTCTCTAGAATTAGATACAGCTACTATTCCTGGAGAATGGTATGTGGCTAATATCTATATAATAGATTTAGGTTTAAATCAATTAGCGATAGAGTACGAAGCGACTTCTAGTCCGTATACATTTACAGTAGTAGGAAATGAAGAGGATACAACCCCACCAGAACTCCTAGGGATTTCGAGTACATACGCTAATTATTTCGCTGGCGAAAAAATTGAATTAACCGTAAATACTTCGGATGCTAGCTCGGGTATAGCTTTTATTCAAATTGAAATGGTTAATAGTATCGGTACTCAAAGACATACTGTTTATGGTACTATAGATGATGATGGAGTGGTTGAGCCAACAGAATGGATTGACCTAAGCAATAATCGTTATCGAAATAGCTTTGAGTTTAATGCTTATGCAATGGATGGGATTTGGTATGTAGAGAAAGTACTCATCTCGGATACTTCAGATAACGATTTATCGAATACTTATACAGAATTCAATAGTCCTTTTACTTTTAGTGCAGGTAGCAATAATCAAGATACTATAAATCCCGTCTTTAGTGGATTAACCTTAGATAAGAATAATTATCTACCAGGTGAAAGTATCGAATTTACAATAGAAGCATCAGATAATCTAGCAGGTATAGATACCATACAAATTGATATTGTAAATGCTGATGGAGAACAAAGACAACATATTTTTGGGTCAATAGGGTTCTGGAATACTGTAAATACAGATACTTATGTTCAGTCTCTAGAATTAGATAAAGCTGCTATTCCTGGAGAATGGTATGTGGCTAATATCTATATAATAGATTTAGGTTTGAATCGATTAGAATTAGAATATGACGCTAATTCTAGTCCTTATAAATTCAGAGTTCAGGAAGAGGGAGTAGACATAACAGCTCCAGTTTTTGTTGGCATTACCTCGAATGATACGAATTACACTGCAGGAGATGAAATAACTTTTACTTTAGAAGCATTTGATAATTTGGACGAGATTTCATCTATGCAAATTACAATCACTAATAGTGTTGGAGAACAGCTACATTCTATTTATACATGGCAACAGTTACAAGATAATAAGTTTAGAGGTTTTTTAACACTAAATGAATATGCTATGGATGGTATATGGTACGTGTCAAGTGTTTTTATTAATGATTTGGATAATAATGAATTCTTTAAAGAATATTTGAAAACTAATAGCCCACATACGTTTTCTGTAAACAATTCGACACAAGATACTACTGCACCAATGCTTACTAGTGTTACTTCAGATAAAAGTACTTATGTGATAAGGGGAGAGATTGAAATTACAGTAGAGGCTACGGACGATTTCTCAGGAGTTCAGTTTATTCAAGTTTTTTTAGTAAATGAAAACGGAGGAGAAATGCAATCTATTACAGGCGAGATAAATACTGATGAATGGAAAAGTATTGGAAATAATAAATATCAATTCAATACTTATATAAATGATAATGCCCTTTTAGGAGAATGGTATGTCGCAGAGGTGTCCATAGGTGATGAAGGCTTAAACATTTTCAGAGAAACATATGTAATAGATAATTCTCCTTACAATTTTACAGTCATTAATAAAGATTTAAGTGTAGAAAATTTTAGACCTAATTCTTCTAAGCTTATGATTTCTAGTCATAATGATATATTGAAAATTATGGCAGATAGTTTAATCGAAGATATTGTAGTTTTCGATATGTACGGAAAGCCAATAGCTCTAAACAAAATTGAAAAAACTAGTTTTTCTTTTAACTACCCAAACGCCATTTATTTTGCCAAAATAAAGATTGAAGGAAAGTGGATGACCCAAAAGTTTATTAATCAATAGAGGGGATTGATTGATATGTGTGATCAGTGTTAAAAAGGTCGCTTTTTAAGTGGCCTTTTGACTGTCACGCTATACGGGTATAATTTCAAGATTAATGTGCTAAAAAAAAGAATATACTTCCGTATCGTAAATAGTTGATACATCTTTTTGAAAATTATATCCAAAGTATTCTTTTGGGTCAATTACAACCACATAATCCTCATTAATTTATAAAGCTTTAAGCTAGAAATAAGCCATCTAATAACTCCAAATAATTCAAAATGTATTTATCTAAGATTCTATTATTACTAATAGTCATCGTGTCACTTTTTTCTTGTCCTGTAAAGTCACAAAATTTTGGAGGTATGTTAAAAAAGAAAATTAGTATGCCTAAGTTAGGGAAATCAAAATCCTCGAAAAGAAATATAGCGGAAACACCTAAAAAAAGAGCATCCGAACAATCAAATAATAGTGTTTCTAATACTTCTCAAAAAATAGAGTTAGATTTATTTGATGAAGTATCATTAACCTTTGATCAGTATAAAAATAATATAGGAAAAATATTTTTTTCTAACGAAGAATTCGAAAGACAATTGCCCGAATCTAAATATTTAAAAATGTTTTCCTAAAGCTAAAATGAAGGATACAAAAACAGAAAGTGAAATTACTAAAGTCGTGAATGGTCAGATTGTTTCGGGGAGTAAATTACGAGATGTTAGAATTAGTAGTCGCGGATGGAAAATTATAAGAGACTCTTATAACAGGCCAGTGAAGAAAATGTTAAGATCTGTATTAATTTATACGGATGCGAAAAATAAAACATTTTACACGGAACGTATTTTTGAAAAACCATTTA
>CALFUO010000178.1 GCA_937929895.1 uncultured Aquimarina sp. | reverse complement strand
TCCTAAAAATAATCAAAACCCAAATGATTTTTTAAACTTTAAAACAGCATATGGATCGATAAATGCTTCCCCAAATCCATTTTCTGACTATATTGTAATTAAGGGAATCGAAGACAGTTATGATATACGTGTTTTTGATATTCTCGGTAAAGAAATCTTCAATTTCATTTCTTCAGAAAAAACTGTTGGACTAAGCACAAATTCATATCCTAAAGGGATTTATCTTATTGAATTAGCCCCTACTAAAGGCAACAATAGTGATGAGAAAATTGTCTTTAAAATGCTAAAACCCTGAATATGAAATAGACTATTATAGGTCCTAATACCAATTCGCCATTCCTAAGTTTATTAAGGAATGGCGATTATTTTTTTTAAAACCCTGGTTAAGCGCTGTATAGTATTATAATACGATAACCATAAAATGCAACATATAGGAGTTTATTTTTCTACTTTTTCTTCGTTTCAAAATGAAACCGTAGCTACTACTATGCTTTAATTTTACGCCTTGAAAAAGCGAAAATTAATTCTAAATATGTATGCCGCATTTTATGGTTTAGGATCGTATAAGAGTTTCTTGATGATCACTTACAATCTGGACAAACTCCTTGCAGATTAACCTCCATATTTTCAATAATATACTTAGGTAGGGCTATAGATATTTCATTATGCAAATCTTCGCAGCTTACTTTGTTACAAATGCGACATTGAAAATGTATATGCTGATGAGAATGTCCATGCGAACCACACTCGTGACCACATAAGGCATAGTATGTCTCGTCATCTTTACCTTTTGTTTTATGTACAATCCCCTCTTCAACTAGCTTATTTAAAGTACGGTATAAGGTAGTTCGATCAATATCAATTGACTTTTGCAACTTGTGGTAAGGTATTGCCCCCGAATAATTACGGATTTGAGACACAACAGAAACACGAGCGCTCGTTTGCTTAAGGCCTCTTTCTTTTAGAATTGATTTTGCATATATTACTGAAGTCGAATCCATGATTAAAAAGTTAATACTGCAGTTAAATTTACATTAAAACCTTCTTCATCTGCATAAAATCGAAGTCTATTTAAATAGTTTCGATACGCATTATTCAATATATTCTCTCCTTTTAACACTAATCTTAATCTTGTTTCTCTAAAAGGCAACTCGGCAGAAACACTAGCATCTATCAAATAAAACCCTGGTGGAGGAGCGGGATAATTCGGAAAATTCGACAGAAATGGAAAACGCTTTTGCTCAAATTCATAGCGCTGATTTAATTTCAAGGAAAGGTTCTGCCATTTTCTTCCCAAAAACGACACTGACTTTATAAAATTATATCGAGTTCCAAGTGAAATGTTATTAGCTGGTGCAAAAATCACGGGGCGATCCCTCGTAATATCCTGAGCATATAAATAACTCCCTTTTAAATTTGCAGACCAACTATCAGAAAACTCGTACCCCAATGTTACATCTACCCCTGTAAAAATAGCTTTGTCTGTTTGCTTGTAATCATTTCTTGGCAAAACAGCTCCTAGACCAATTCTATCCTCACCAACAGGCTCGTCGAAAATATAGTTTTTAAATCGCTGATAATATCCTAATACATTAACCGTAAAATTATCATTGATAAACGTATCTATACTAGCCGTAACTTTTGCTCCTATCTCATTTTTTAAATTAGGATCTCCTTTTACAATAGTAGCTTCTGTAAGATGAACCCCATCAATAAAACGTTCATTTACATCTGGGCTTCTATCCACATATCCGAAATTTAAGATATAGCTAGTTTTTGATGGTTGGTATCGCAAGCCTAATGATCCACTAAGATTCCAAAAAGTATTATTAAAACGCATTATATCTTCTTGTGGTCTATTGGTCACCACATTTTGCAAGTCTCTAGAAATTCTAAAACCACCCTCTGTACTAAAAGCATTAGATTTTGGTGATTTCAAAATAACATACCCTCCATTTTTTTTACGAATATAATCCGGTATTAATCGTCGAATTCTAAGCTGGCTAGCTGGTGCATTCGTATTATCTACATTAACATATTGTACACCTACCTCGGTATTCCAATCATTATCCCATGTTTGTTTCCAAATACCTTCGGCCTGATATTGCTTTTGATTTAAATCTAACAAAGGACGGCTTGAAAGGTCTCCACGTCCTGCATCGAATTCTTTTCTAATATTCTCTTGTCCAGAAACAGCTCCTATAAAGCTAGTATTATGGTTTAATTCGTAGTTCATTTTCCATTTTCCGAAATAATGGTCTACATGCTGCCTTGGGGCTTCAATACCAAAACCAATAATATCTTCTGTTAAATTAGGTCTAGATCTTTGAGAGTTTCTTACCAAATCACCTTCAGAAGTTCCTTGTGCCCCTCTTAAAATCCCGATTTCTGTATGAAAATAAGATGCTTCTAAATCTGTTTTCCAATTTTTGGTAATGGCCGAGGTCAATTGTAGAGTAAGGTTTCTTTGTTGACTTCCTGTATTTCTTAAATAATAATCCGGAGACCTTCTGTCTCCACTCTGTTTAGTAGTTCCTGTAATTTTCCAACCAATACTACCTTTATATTGTTGTAACTGTAAAGATGCACCTGTAGCAAATCCATTCGTTTCTGCAAAAGCATTTGCCCTACCATGTAAATGGGGATCCTGGTCAATATCAGCGGGTTCTACTAACAAAACACCTCCTAATTGTGCGGCTGGATATTTAATAGCAGCCACTCCTTTTATCACTGAAATTTTCTGAGCTGATTGTGCATCGATTTCTGGTGCATGGTCAATACCCCATTGCTGTCCTGCTAGAGGAATCCCACTATTTAAAATAGCTACTCGGTTTCCATATAATCCGTGTATGATAGGTTTACTGACACCCGAACCATTTTTAAAAGAGCTTACCCCTGTAAATTGTTCTGCTAAGTCTCCGATATTTTCAGATAGATTATCTTCTATCCTCTTTTTATTTATAGATAATTGTTCTTGTAGTGTCTCTGCTTTGTTTGCTTTGATAATTACATGACCTAAAACACTTTCGGTATGTTCTAATTCAACATTCAAATCCAAACTACTACTAACTTCAACCAAGATCGTTTTTGCCTCACAATTTAAATGCCTAACTACTAAATGGTAAGTACCATTACAAATTTTACCTAAATAGTAATTTCCATCTTCATCTGTGACCGTACCTTTTTTGGTTTCCTGAAGGTAAACTTCAGCAAAAGGCAATGTTTTTTGTGTACTATTATCCGTAATGACACCCTTAATAAAAAAATCGCAGGATTGCGAAAACCCTGCGAAAATTCCTAAAATATAAAATAGAATTGTTATTCTGTTCATCTTCTGTTTCATTGAAACAAATCTAGTTTAAACAATATATTTTTAATAATTAAAGCCAATTTATTCTACTTCGATATTCTCGATTTCTACTTCGATATCTGTATCTCCACCTGCTTTTTGTGGATCTCCTTCTTCGACTCCCTCAGCAGTTTTGTCTAGCTCGTGTAATAATTGGATATGAATATGCGGATCGTTTAATGCTCCTGTCACTACAGTAGTTTCGATTCCGACAGGTAAATCGTTAGCATCTTCGTCAGCATATTGGATTGTAATCCCTCCTTCGGTTTCAAAAAAGAACTGATGAGTTTCTTTTTCGTTTATGATTTCTGTTGCAATTACATCTTCTTCGCCGTTAAATAACCTAATAACAGCATCGTATACTGTATTACTTTTCAGAGTACCCTCCTGATCAACATCTACTTCTACTTCTTCATGCTCTTCTCCATCTTCTCCATCTTCTTTTTCTTTGTCCTCTTCTCCCTCTTCGTGTTCATGAGAAGACAACTCTCCTCCGTCAGCAGCTACCACTGTAAACACAACTGTTTTTGAAGAGTCTCCTTGTTCCGTCAATGTATACACTAACTTAGTAATAACTTCTTGCTCGTCTACTTGATCTTGTACTGGTTTTTCATCATCGTCGCTACAAGAAGCGAAAAATAACGTTATTAACCCCAGTAATAATGACAATACTTTTTTCATTTCAATTTCATTTTGTTTCTGATACAAATGTAATGTATTTTATTTCAAATGCAACAATGTTGCATTTGAAATAAAATATAAACCCGAATTCGATTTATATTTTTTAATCATCGTTTCTAGTGATTACTCATTATGAAATGGAGAGAAATAGTATTGAGAGACAAGTTTTAATACATTTATACCAGTTCTTATTTGAATTTACCTTAAAAGAAAAAGATGATTTTTGGAATTTTACAAATCAGAAAAAATTAGCATAGCAGTAGCTATGATAGTTTTTTATGTTGAAATAAAATTTTAAAAGGCGCTTTTTAATTCGGTAAATTCAATTAGGATCGTATAAGATATAATTTCACTTCGTTTCGCTACATGAAATTAATGTGACAACATCACTAGTATCTGTAAAGTTTTAAGTTTAAGAAAATATACTTTCTAAGATGAATTGAAAAAATCTTAGACTAAAACGTCCAATATATTGATATATAAAAGTCTATTTTCTCTTTTCTTTCAGTGAAACGATCTGCATTCTAAAGTTTCGGATGCTAGTGATATTAAATGAAAAGAGATGCATCGTACTTAAATTACAAACTTCTTTTAAGTTAAAATACAAAACTATAAGTTTTCTATCTTCTCTTTATTGCTATTCAAAGCTGCTTGTTGTTGATCTAAAATAAAAAGTTCTGCCCTATTTAAATGAGCATCTAAAGTGATTGGGGTCTCTTTAACAATTACTTTTTTAGTAATTGTTTGGTAACCTAAAAATTGAAATACTAAAGTGTACTCACCTGAAAGTACGTTACCAAAATTGTATTGACCACGATAATCGGTAGTCATCTTTTGGTTTGTTTCTTTTAAAGTAACGTTAGCAAAGAAAATAGCATTATCACTATTATTCCCTTCGTAAACAACACCAGAAATCTGTTGTTTCGATTGACCTATCAGCAAGTTAGCTGTTAAGAAGAGAAAAAATAAAATAAACTTTTGCATCACTATAGGGGCTTAAAAGTGATGCAAATAGACGAATTTAAACCAGTTAAATTCAAATTTATTTCATTATTGATTTATTATTTAAATGTAAACAAAATGTAAACAAAAAAGACCATCTTATTAAAAGACAGTCTTTTATTTCATTCATCATTGAATTAACAATGAATATCATATAACTAAAATGAGAAAAACCTATAAAACCTAGTTCTTAATTTTCAATCTGTCATGTCGAGTAATTCAAATGATAATTTGGATTGTATCGAGACCTCTTTTCCTTACTTAAGACAAAGTTTTCGATACATTTTGTTCCGTTTCAATACACAAAACACTCAAACTGACAACATACCAAATAGTAGAACTAAAGTTTGCACTA
>CALFUO010000177.1 GCA_937929895.1 uncultured Aquimarina sp. | reverse complement strand
TTCCTTTTTGTATTGTTGCTTTTTCACATAAACCTCGATTTCTGGAGCAAATTTTTGTAAGTGAGCGTACACAGTAGTGTATCCATTAGGATGCTGTAGGTATAACGCTTTACCATAGCCGTAGTTCGAAATTTTTATTCTCGAGACATAGGCATCGGCTGCAGCATGTGTAGGAAGACCTTCTCTTTGTTGTGTCTTAAAATCAATACCAGAGTGGAAGTGATTACTACGTAATTCTCCAAAAGTACCCGATAATACTTTAGGTATCTTTAATGGAGGAATGAAATAGTCTTGAGTTAATTGAGCATAACAGAACCTAGAAATACAAAGAAGTAATAAAAGGTAAAAGTGCTTCATACTTAAAAGAATTTTGTTTGATATAAAGTGTATTGAGAATGTAATAATACGAATAAAAGCATCTTTTTTTGTAAAAATAAAACAGCAATACTTGTGAATAAGTAACGGTATGTTAACTTTGTAAACTAAGTAATGATGTTTGCTTATGGAGAGACCGTTAACTGAAGCCATAAAACTTCTCGAGCATAAATTGAAATCTTATGTTGAAAAGCATATAGAGGTTGAAGAGAAGTTAATGGAACAAGACGCTGTCTTACACAAAAAAAATCTAGAGATTCTTACCTTAAAAAAAGAACTATTGATAGTTCAAGAAAAATGTAAGACTTTAGAGCAAGCAAACGCATTATTAGGTGGTGACGAATTTAGAAGAGCGACGAAGTTCAAGATAAACAAACTCATTAGAGATATCGATTTGTGTATTTCCGAATTAATGTAGAAATAGCAGTATGGATAAAGTACAACGCATTAAAGTGAATATAGGAGATCGTGTATATCCTATGTCTGTACATCCAGAAGAAGAGCAGGGAATTAGGGAAGCTGCAAAAGATATAAATGAGTTAATTTTACATTACGAGCAAAATTTTGCAGTAAGAGATAAACAAGATGTAATGGCCATGTGTGCTTTACATTTTGCTTCGAAAATACGGCAAGAGTCGATTAACGATAATAGGGGTAGTGTTGCGGCGTTAAAGCATATCAATCATTTGATTGCGCAGATGGACGAAGCATTATCAGAAAGTTCATAAAAGAAGACATAAGTTACTACCTGTACTAGTCACATTTTGGTAAACTCAACATTAAATTTTTTAAAAAGGGTAAGTTTAGGTTGTAAGAGCGCGCCACCTCGTCGTGGATTTTCGAGCAATCTGTTAACCCTAAACCTGTTTTAACAGAGTTTATACAAACCCACTAGTGCAGGTTTTTTTTATATATAAACACAACTAAATAAATGGAAGTAGTACTGGTAGCACCCGCACTTATAGCAGGTTTCTTGATAGGTTTTTTTATTCATAAAATCCTTGAAAAGAATAAAGGAAAGAAGAAAGTTTCGGATGCCGATAAGACAGCGAGACGTATTATAAAAGAGGCAAATAAAGAAGCTGATTCGATTAAGAAAGATAAAATCCTTCAAGCGAAAGAAAAATTTATCGAGTTAAAAGCAGAGCATGAAAAAGTGATTCTGTCTAGAGATAAAAAAATTGCAGAAGCAGAAAAACGTACTAGAGATAAAGAATCGCAAATTTCGAATGAGCTTTCTAAAAATAAAAAGCTTAACCAAAGTCTAGAATCTAAGTTAAAACACAACGAAGGTTTACAGGAAAAGCTAACGCAGAAGACCGAAAAGTTAGATGCTGTTTTAGAAAAGAAGGTAAAAGAATTAGAGGTTATTTCTAATCTTTCTGCAGAGGATGCTAAAGCACAACTAGTAGAGTCTTTAAAGGAAAAAGCAAAATCCGATGCGATGTCTCATATTCAAGATACAATCGAAGAGGCTAAGTTAACTGCGCAGCAAGAAGCGAAAAAGATTGTAGTTAATACAATACAAAGAATCGGAACAGAAGAAGCTATTGAAAACTGTGTGTCAGTTTTTAATATTGAGAATGATGATGTAAAAGGACGTATTATTGGTAGAGAAGGACGTAATATTCGTGCTATTGAATCTGCTACAGGAGTAGAGATTATTGTAGACGATACTCCAGAGGCAATTATTCTTTCTTGTTTCGATGCTGTTCGTAGAGAGGTTGCAAGACTTTCGTTACATAAATTGGTAACAGATGGTCGTATACACCCAGGACGTATTGAAGAAGTAGTTGCAAAAACGAGAAAACAAATTGAACAAGAAATTATAGAAGTTGGTAAGCGTACCGTAATTGATTTAGGAATTCATGGATTACATCCAGAATTAATAAAACAAGTAGGTCGTATGAAGTATCGTTCGTCTTATGGGCAAAACTTATTACATCACTCGCGTGAAGTTGCACGTATGTGTGGGGTAATGGCTGCGGAATTAGGGTTGAATGCTAAGCTTGCTAAACGTGCTGGCCTATTACATGATATTGGTAAAGTGCCAGAAACTGAAACAGAAGTGCCTCACGCAATCTTAGGAATGCAGTGGGCAGAGAAATACGGAGAGAAGTCAGAAGTGTGTAATGCGATAGGAGCTCACCATGATGAAATAGAAATGACATCACTACTTTCTCCTATTGTACAGGTTTGTGATGCGATTAGTGGAGCAAGACCAGGGGCACGTCGTCAGGTATTAGACTCTTACATCCAAAGATTAAAAGATTTAGAAGCGATTGCCCATGGGTTTAATGGAGTTAAGAAGGCTTATGCGATTCAAGCTGGTAGAGAATTACGTGTTATTGTAGAAAGTGAAAAGGTATCTGATGACAAAGCCGCTGCTTTATCTTTCGAAATTTCACAAAAGATTCAAACAGATATGACGTACCCAGGTCAAGTTAAAGTAACTGTAATCAGAGAAACAAGAGCAGTTAATATTGCAAAATAAAAGTTTTACTTTTTTCAATTTTATAAAACCGCCTACTTGTAGGCGGTTTCTTTTTTGGGTTAAGTCAGGTTTTATTGAGTTGTGTTATGGTAAACACTTAATGTTTATTGTTTTATGATTTATTTTGTGAATGTTAGCTTTTTTATAAAAAAATTATAAATTGCTGTAACACTAAACATATTTAATGAAGCCAACTATTCATACCATTGACGATGTAATTCGTGAGCTCGAAATTATAATCACAAATTCAGAGTTAAGAAAAAGTCCAAGGGGCTATTTTGCGGCACTTTATAGAAAGGTTACGGTACAAATAAAAAAAGGCATTGAAGAGACAGATCCTGACAAACAGGTGTTTCATGATAATGTACGTATGGAGCGGCTTGATATTGTTTTTGCAAAAAGATATATAGATGCTTTTTACGAATTCAAAAATGGAGAACAACCAACTGCTTCATGGGAATTACCATTTACTTATTCTCGAGAATATTGGCCGATAGTATTGCAACATTTATTAATAGGGATGAATGCTCATATTAATCTGGATCTTGGAATCGCAGCAGCGGAAGTAATGAAAGGACAGAATTTAGATGATTTAGAACATGATTTCAATACAATAAATGAGATTCTTTCTTCTTTAGTTTCAGAAGTAGAAGACGATTTGTCTTCTATATGGCCGGGGTTAAGGAAACTATTAAAGCTTATTCGAAAAGTAGATAATTTTCTAGTTGACTTTAGTATGAAAATAGCTCGCGACGGTGCATGGGATTTTGCCTGTAAATTGCATGAAAGTCCAGACGCTTCTTGGGGTGCACTGATCGGAGAAAGGGATCAAAAGGTTTTAGAAATAGCTAAACTAATTACTAGTCCAGGGCCTATAGCGTCTCTAATTTTTAAGTGTATTCGACTTTTCGAAAGAGGAAATGTAGAGCAAAAGATTAAAAACTTAATGAATTAGAATTTAAGACAAAATTAAATATGATCTATATGAATTGCTAAGCGAACTCCAGAAAATGTTTTGATACTTTCGAATGAGGCTTGTTGTTTTCTGATAAAAGACTTTACCTTCTTTAAATCGTAGGATAAAGGAATTTTTAATAAGACGTTTTTATTGTATTGATTTCGAATACGTGCTATGGCAGGGTATTCTGGACCCAGTACATTTTCATGAAAACCTTGGCGTAATGCTTTAGCAAACCAATCGCTAGCTTCATTTACTTTGTTAAAATCACGATGCTTTAATGTAAAACGAACCATACGAACAAAAGGAGCGTATTTGTGTTGTTTGCGTTCCTGTAATTGTTCTTTGAACATGCTTTGGTAATCACTTATCGAAACCTGTTGTAAAATCTGGTGAAGACGATTATAACTTTGAATGAGTACTAGTCCTTTTTTTGTTGAACGTCCTGCTCGACCAGCTACCTGAGAAAGTAATTGGTAAGTTCGTTCTTGTGCTCTATAATCTGGAAAGTATAGCTGAGAATCTGCACTCATGACCCCAACGAGTGTTACATTTTCAAAATCAAAACCCTTAGCAAGCATCTGCGTACCCACTAAAATATCTATTTCACCTTCTTTAAATCGATTTATAATTTTTTGGTGTCCGTATTTTCCTCGTGTTGTATCCTGATCCATACGACCAATCGAAGCCTTTGGGAATAACTGTTTCAGCTCTTCTTCGATTTGTTCGGTTCCAAAACCTTTAGTTGAAAGTTTGTCACTTCCGCAAGAGCGACATACTTTTTGCTCGGCAATTTGATACCCGCAGTAATGACAACGTAGTTGTTTAGTGTGTTTGTGATAGGTTAAACTAACATCACAATGTACACATTGTGGAATGTAACCACAGGTATTACATTCTTGTATAGAGGAAAACCCTCGTTTATTTTGAAAAATAATGACTTGTTCTTTTAGGACTAGTCTTTCGTCGATGGCTTCAAAAAGGATATCACTAAAGTGACCTTTCATCAAACGCTTTTTTTGTTTTTCCTTTAGATCAACTAAATTAATTTCAGGGAAAAGAAAACCTTCATGTCGTTTTTTAAGTTCTACAAAACCATATTTTCCTTGTAGCGCATTATTATACGTTTCAATAGCAGGTGTAGCAGTTCCTAGTAACACATTGGCTTTGCTAAGATTTCCTAACGCTATAGCAGCATCCCTACCGTGGTATCTTGGTGCAGGGTCGTATTGTTTGTAACTAGATTCGTGCGATTCATCTACAATAATTAACCCAAGATTAGAATAAGGTAAAAACAAAGATGAACGAACCCCTACAATCAATTGAGGCTTATTATCATTTTTTAGAATTCTTTGGTAAGCCTCTACACGTTCATTAGCCGAATATTTTGAATGATATACGACTAAATGGTCTCCGAAGTATACTTGTAAACGATCGATTAATTGCGCAGAAAGTGCAATTTCTGGAACTAAAAAAAGCACTTGTTTGTCTTGTGCTAGTTGATTTTCAATTAACTTGATATAAATTTCTGTTTTACCAGAAGCGGTAACTCCATGTAAAAGACAAACCGATTTTTCTTTAAAAGAAGCTTCAATGCTATTTAGGGTTGTTTGCTGTACCTCTGTAAGAGAAATAGTATCAGAGTCTTTCGAGCTATTAAATTGAACGCGATCTACTTGGTTACTTTCAAAAGCTAGGATTTCTTTTTTTATTAAAGCATTTAAACTGGCAGAAGTCGCTTTAGCTTCTTTTAGTAATTCATTGCTTTTTATAGAGGGTTTTTGTGGCTTTAAATTGAAGTATTGTAAAAGTACTTCGCGCTGTTTCGGAGCATTTTTCAATTGCTCGAAAACCTCAGAAAGTTGATCTTCTTGCAGATTGGGATGAAGTACGACTGATTTTTCAATTTTAGGTTTGTACTTTTCTTCTACATATTCGTCAACTGTGATTTGTTGTTTTTCGAACAAGCTTTTAATGATCGGTAGAACATTCTTTTTGTTTAGAATTTTGCTGACCTCCTCAATTTTTAGACTGCTTTTAAACTCTAAAGCTTCAAGTAATAAGAATTCATCGTCAGAAATTTTGACTTCTATGGCTTTTGATTCCTCATCTTCATCGTCGTTTTTATTTTTCTTGATAATAGTTTCTCCTTGTAATAAAAGGATAGAGGGTAGTGCAGTTTTAAAGACTTCCCCTAAATGAGACATATAATAGTTAGCAATCCAATGCCAAAATTGTAATTGAGATTTAAGTATTAATGGAGTATCATCAATGATATTATCGATCTCTTTAGCTTCATAGATTAAAGGAGCAGTTTCATGAATTTTTAAAGCAATTCCTGTAACTAATTTGTTTTTTCCAAATGGTACAGAAAGACGCATTCCCAACTGTAAAAAACGAGCCTCTTCTTCATTTATACTATAAGTAAAGGTGTTTTTTAAGGGTAATGGAAGTAATACGTCTACGAAGTATGCCATAGATATTGGCTAAGTCTATTATTTGGTTTTTTCAATGTTCTTTACGTCCTCAGAATCTTCTTTTGCTTTTTTCTCTTTTTTACGCTTTTTGTAGAAAGGAATGTAATAACTAATATGATAGCTAAATCCGTTTGCAAATTCAGTAGTATCATTCGTTTTTGCAAATCCAGGAATAAAGAAATTGTCAAAACCATCTGGTTTTTCGTCAGCAAACATACGTTTTACAGAGAGCGTAAAACCAATAAAAATATTCTGAAGTACTTCTGCTTTAATCCCCATGACAAATTCTGCCCAATGTGCTGTAAGTCCACTAGAAGATAAACCACTAGGGCGTTCTGGGTTGTCGAAAAAATCATCTTGTTGTACAACTCCAAAACTATTTAATGTCTGATCGAAAGTAGAGAAACCATATCTAAATCCTACGAAAATTAGATTGCGCATTCCGATAAGGTTTTTATGTGCGTTGTAATCTATACCAGCTCTAATAAAGCTTCCTTTGGTAGTACTATTAATAGCATCTTCGGCTAGGGTACGTTCTTCGTTTCCTAATTCACCAGCTAAGTATAAATTTTTAGATAAGCGATAATCTCCGATAATTTCGAATCCTGTGTATTTGTCATTGGTAAATGTGGTAACAGGTTTATTTAAATCTAAACCGATGCGAAGACCATATGTATTGTTAAGGCGTTTTGTGTTTGTAATAGTATCTTGAACTTGGGCACTAAGTCCTAATAGAGAGCTACTAATGATGAAACAATAAATGACGATCGTCTTCATTCGTAATTGTTGTAGTTAAAATATCAATATCTGAAATCCAAACATTAGTTCTTCTTTCAACTTCTAAATTGTCAAATGTGGTTTGAAATCCACAAGCTCTATTAATAAAGCTTTCTGCTCTTTGGTACTTAAATACTAAGGTGTCTTCTACAATTCGAGCGGTATTTTCATCCCCAAAGTTTTTTGTAAAAACAAAAGTAAGTTCGTCTTTTAATGTATCTAAAGGCAATTGTAAAGATGAAGTAGTGAAAGAAGAATCTACAATGCTTGCTGTTACAAAACGGTTTTCGACATTATCAACGTTATTCTTGTCCACGATAAGACGTACAGCTAGCTGTTCTACATTTTTAGAAATAGTATCTAGTACATTGGCTTCGTCATCTACAAACTCAATGATCAGTCTAGGAGTAATTTGTGGCGAGTCACAGATATCATCTCGCTGACAATTTACGCTAAAAAGAAGCATGCAAATCAAACCTATTGGCATGCAATAATTGAAAAATAAAATCTTCATAAAACAGTTTAACGAGTTATCAAAAGTACTACATTTTAAAGACCCAATAATTTAAAATTAACAGTACTTCTATAATAACTTTCAGTAGCTAGTATTTGTGGCATATTGTGGTCGAAATTTCTTGAATAATTAGTGGTATTTTTGATGCGATGAAGATATTGAAATACATTGCGTTTGTTTTAGGTGTTTGCTTTCTTTTTTCTGGAGAATATTTTGGGAGATATTCAGCATACATGAAAATTGTGGGTATTGGTATTCTAATGTTTACGTTGTATACCATTTCTTCGAAACTAGATTCAAAAAAAAGAGAAAATAGGGGTTCAGATAATTTAAGGTTATAAGATGAAGTTCGAAATTGGAGATTTTGTATTTGCGGTAGACGATGATATAAAAGGAAGAATTACTAAGATCGAAGGAGGTAATTGTTTTTTGCTTTCTGAAGATGGTTTCGAGATTGCATATACAGAGTCAGAGCTTGTAAAAGACACAAGTAAAAGTGAAGGATTAGATTTTTCTAGAAATTTCAATTCCTTTTTAGGAGAAAATACTAAAGAAAAGAAGGCTGTTTCTAAGATTAAAATTTCTAATAAAAAAAAGAAAGAACAGCCTCCTATGGAAGTTGATTTGCATATTCATAAATTAATAAAAAATCAAAAAGGCTTATCGAATTTTGATATGTTGAATATCCAGATGGATACGGCGAAACGACAATTTGATTTTGCAGTATCCAAGCGAATTTCACGAATCGTATTTATCCATGGAGTGGGAGCAGGAGTATTAAAATCGGAGTTAGAATACTTTTTTCGGAAATACGATAATATCCAAATAAAAGACGCCGACTATAAAAAGTACGGCGTCGGTGCTATGGAAATCTATATTACTCAGAAAGCTATGTAGTTTTATTCTGTAGTCATCGTTTCTTCTTCAGGCTCGAAAGTACTACGTGTTTGGTCCTTGAATTCGTTTTCTTCGAAACTAAAATCATGTTCTCCGAAATTGAATTCTTCTTGTACTCGAGTAGTGTTTCCATCCGTTAAACCAAGATTATTAATTATCAAAGTAGTACGAGTGTTTATCGTATACTTATGGTCTAAAAGGTTGTCTTTGTCGAAAGTAGTTTGAGTATCATCGGCAATTCTAAAATAAGGAGTTCCATCTGGATCTGTGTTTTCTAGTGGCTCGATAGAATTTTCTAATACTTCAACATATGTTTTTTTACCATCGCCATCATCGTCGTTATTTAAGTGATCCGGTAAATTGGCTGTTTCATTCGACGCTAGGGTGTAAAGAAACTGTCCTTCGTTTTCAGTGTTTTTTATAAGATTACCGTCATCATCCCGAGCTAATTCCTGGATGGTAGGGACATTATCATTATCATCATCAAAGTCTCTAAAATTTGGAATTCCGTCATTATCTGTATCCACAAGTCCATTTAAATCGTCATTGTCAATGAAATTTAATTCATTATTAATCCCCTCTTGACGATTTAAAAGACCATCACCATCATCATCGCCCTCTGGATTAATTACAAGACGAGTTACTAAAACGGCAGTTCCTCTATCACTTTGTAATTCTGTTTCAATATTAAGATTTGTAGGTGGTAATGTTTGGCAAAATAAATTGTCTGCATTTACATCACTAGTGTATTTTCTATAGATTACCATACCATCACTAACGGAAGAATCATTTGTTTGAGGAGTACTATTATCATAAATAGAATTTAACTCTAAAGACATGATTTCGTTGGCAGGACTTTCTAAGTAGAATACTGTGGTTCGATTATTCTCTACAGAGCAAAAATCGAATCTAGGATCAGTTACATCGTCAAAACCAAATGTAGTTACCACAACATCCCCATCATCGCAACTTATACATAACAAAGAAATAGTAGCTAAATAGAAAAAAAATGATTTCATATATCTCAATAAATATGTCTACGAAAGTAGAAAATTAGTAGGGATTCCCCTTTTAAAAAATGAATTACTTATTTGTATAACGTTTAGTCAGTTTTTTTGTGTCATAAATGATACATTTTTTATCTGTTTGGAAATTAATTTTTATTTTGCCCTAAGTTATAGATACTATATATCATTTTGAAACTACATAAATTAATATTCATACTCAGTGTTTTAGTTTTTAATTCACTTCAAGCTCAAATAGAGTTTTGTAAGGGGGTTAAAGGAAGTCCAATCTTTGTAGAAGATTTTGGGAAGGTTTTTTCTAAAACTATTGTCAAACGTATAGGGAAAACGAACTATAAATTTTCGGGAACAAAACCACCAAAAGAAGGTGAGTATACGATTTCATCGAAATTTAACTACTATCCTTATTGGTTCGATACAAAAGACCATACGAACTTAAAAAGAAAAGGACAAGCTTTAGTAGTTAATGCAAGTGAAGATTTTTCGGCAAAACCATTTTTAGAAAGATCAATAGGAGGTTTTTGTAGTAGTGGGTCTTACGAATTTTCTATTTGGGTATTGAATATAGCTTCTAGTGAAAATTCTCCATGTTCTAAACAAGTAGCTGCAGAAGGGGGAATACCGGTAAATCTAATTTTCGAAATTTGGAATGAAGATGAAACCGATTTATTAAGATCAGGATCCACAGGACAGATTTTTAGTGAAGCGACTCCTAAATGGAAGCACTTTGGATTGGTTTTTAATTTAGACGAACAACAGGAATCAATAGTGCTGAAAATCAAGAACTATTCAGAGGGAGGTTGTGGTAACGATTTTGTAATAGATGATATTAGTTTTTCTCCGTGTGGTGTGGAAACTGTTGTGAATAGCAAGAAATATGTAAATGATTCTAGTTTTTGTAACCAAATTCCAGAAGATTTTCAATTAGATTTTAATTATTACGAAACAAATTTAGATTCTAAAGAATTATTATACCAATGGGAAGTTAGTAGTGATAGTTTAAATTTTCGTAAGATAGGGGTAGTAAACGAGGCCTTAAAATTGAAAGAAACTTATGGAGTAGGAAAGCATTTCTTTCGTGCTAAAGTAGGAAGTGACTTATCTAGTTTAGCAAGTAGTACTTGTAACCTATATTCCCCTTATTTTAAAGTAGAAGTTTTAGAACAGCCTAAACCCCCAAAAGTATTGAATGGAAAAGATTTTTGCTATGGGGAGGCCATTATTCTAAGTGCAGAAAAACAAGAGGTAGGATCTCAATTACAATGGTTCGATCAAGGAGAGAATGGTGTACTCTTAAGTGTTTCTAAAAACTTTTTGGTAGAAAACCTAGACCCAGGGAAATATACTTATTACGTAAGTAGTCACAATCGACAAACGAAATGTAGCAGTGAATTAGTTGAAGTTAGTTTTAAGGTGAATGATGTATTGCCAGAAATAGGAGAGAATGAAACCTTTTTAAAGTGTGATTACAGTTATGTTACTTTGGACGCAGGTTTAGATGATGTTATATATACGTGGAATACTAAAGATACTACTAAGCTTATTGAAGTTGATAAAGCAGGAAAGTACTGGGTTTCTATGCACCCGAAGAATAATACTTATTGTAAATCTGTAAAATATTTTACGGTAAATAACTTGCCAGGCCCAACAATAATGCAAGTTGAGCATAATAAAAAAGACAATAGTTTAAAGGTATATACATTTGAGAAAGGAGAGTTTGAATATTCTATTAACAGAGGATATGATTATCAGAAATCACCTATCTTTAAAAATGTACTTAACGGTCATTATGACTTTCGAGTAATTACCACCGATTCTTGTCAAGCAGAAGGCCCCATTTACCGATATACCAAACTGAAAGACTATTAAGTTTAGAAAACTTTTCCCTAAATGAAAAAATTATATCCTATTATCTTTAACCCTGTCTTTACATATAGAATGTGGGGAGGAGAAAAACTGAAGACAGTTCTTAATAAAAAATATACTGAAACGAATATTGGGGAGTCTTGGGAAATTTCTGCAGTCTCTGGCAGTGAAACTAAAGTGGCTTCAGGTGACCTAAAGGGAAAAACAATTAAAGATCTAATTGCTGATTATGGAGCTCATTTTTTGGGGAAAAATGTTTATGACCGTTTTGGTGGAAATTTCCCGTTATTAATAAAATATATCGATGCAAAGAAACCACTTTCTATCCAAGTACATCCAAGTGACGAATTAGCGAAGAAGAGACACAATTCATTTGGTAAGAATGAAATGTGGTATGTAATGCAAGCAGATAAGGATGCCGAACTTATAATGGGATTTGATACGAAAGTGTCGAAAAACGAATATGTAGAAGCTTTAGATGGAGGTGCTATTTTAGATATATTACATAGTGAAAGAGTTGGTTCTGGAGATGTGTTTAATATTCCAACAGGAAGAGTTCATGCTATTGGGGCAGGGGTTTTACTAGCTGAAATACAGCAGACGTCTGATGTTACTTATAGAATATATGATTATGAACGAGTAGATGCTAGAACAGGTGAGCAAAGGGAACTTCATACTGATCTAGCATTAGATGCTATTAACTTTACAGTAGAAAAAAATTACAAGACACCATATACATTAGCGTCAAACCAAAGTGTAGAATTGATTCATAATCCATTTTTTAAAACGGATATTTTAGAGTTAAATGGAGTTGTTAAAAAAGATATGACTGAAACGGATTCTTTTGTTATCTACATGTGTGTAGAAGGAGAAAGTACTTTGACACACGAAGACATAGATTATGATTTACCAAAAGGAAGTTCTGTTTTAGTTCCAGCTTCATTAAATATTTTTAGCCTATCAGGTGAAGGTAGATTATTAGAAGTTACAATTTAGACTGTTTTCTTTTTTAAAATATAGTAATCCCAAATAACACTAGTTGTTTGGGGTTTTATTTTTTTCTTAGTTTGATGTTTTCTTTTGTTTATAGATGAAGGAATCATTTTATAAAATGAAAAATGCGCTTTGAGAATAGCAAGAAGAGACTTCACCTTGCCTTCGTATAAAAACTTTAATCCCGCAACACCATCTAATAATAATCTTGAAAATATTTTAAAAATTACAGTCGGACTAGGTTCGTTTTTTAGAATAGAGATTAAAGAGTTTCTAAAATTCAGAAATACTTTTCTTGGATTTTCATAAGAAAGAGAAGCACCTCCGACGTGGTAAACTGTACTTTCACCACAGTAATATATCTTCTTACCCGAGTTTTGAAGTCTCCAACATAAATCTATTTCTTCTTGATGTGCAAAATAATCAATATCCAGACCTCCGACTGCCCAGTAATCTTTACTTCTTATGAATAAACACGCACCTGAAGCCCAGAAAATAGCTGTATTATCGTTGTACTGACCTTTATCTTTTTCAATAGTTTCAAATATTCTACCTCGACAATAAGGGTAACCTAAACTATCCATTAAGCCACCACCAGCACCAGCATATTCAAAATATTCTCTGTTTTTAAAATCTAGTATTTTTGGTTGAATAGCAGCAATTAAGTTATCGTTTTTAAAGAGATTAAGGATTGGTGAAACCCAATTTAAGCTTACTTCGATATCACTGTTTAAAAGGCAATAAAATTTAGCATTAATCTCTTTTAAACCCTTTTGATACCCACCTGCATATCCAAGGTTTTCTTCTAATGGAATAACAGATATTTCAGGATAATTTTTTTCAACAAAAACAATAGAATCATCAGTAGAGGCATTGTCAATTATATAAACCGAACCTTTAGGGCTGTTTCTGGAGACTGACGGTAAAAACTGCTCTAATAAATTTTTGCCGTTCCAGTTTAAAATAACAATGGCTAATTCTTGTTGCATAGGATTAGTGGTATTCGGGTAACTCTCTTAGAAAATGATAGCATTGGTTCTTATAATCAATAATAGCATAATAGTGATTTAAACCATTGGTAACCATCACAAACTGGCTTTTAAGTTCTAAATTATATCTAGCTATTTGATCGAAAACATCTTGAGTAACATTCACTTTAGGAGCTTTACACTCGACAATAAGAAAGATACTGCCATCGTTTCGGTATACTACAATATCGTATCTTTTTGTAGTACCATTCAGTTTGATTTGTTTTTCAACATTAATTAAACTTTTAGGATACTTCATCTCAGAAATTAAAAAATGAAGTACATGTTGGCGGACCCATTCTTCTGGAGTTAAGACTAAATGCTTTTTACGTATAAGATCTAAGACAGTGGTTCGATTTTCACTATTTTTGATTTGTAAGGGATATTTTGGGAAGTTTAATTTTTCCATTGCCCAATATTACTAAATTTTAGGACGAATTCCTTGATTACCAATGACAGAAGCGAAAGCTATTTTAAAAGAAATTAAAGCAAAGAATTATAAACCAGTTTATTTGCTTCACGGGGAAGAGTCTTTTTTTATAGATACGATTAGTGACTATATTCAGAAAAATGTTCTAGAAGAACACGAAAGAGATTTTAATCAGACTATTCTTTACGGTAAGGAAACTGATGCAGGGCAGATCATGGCAGCAGCGAAACGTTTCCCAATGATGTCAGAGCGTCAGGTAGTTATTGTAAAGGAAGCACAAAATCTAGGTAAAGAGCTCGAAAAGTTAGAATCTTATTTCGCTAATCCAATGGAGAGTACTTTACTTGTAATTTGTTACAAATACAAGAAAGTAGATAAAAGAAAAAAGGTTGTTAAACTAGCTAAAAAAATAGGAGTACTATTTGAAAGTAAAAAATTATATGAAAATCAAGTAGGTGGTTTTATCGAAAGAACTATGAAATCTAAAGGATATACTATAGATCAAAAGGCTACTTATATGTTAGTTGAGTTTTTGGGAACTGATTTAGCTAAAATTAATAATGAGTTACAAAAGCTTCAATTGATTTTACCAAAAGGAAGTACTATTACTCCCAAGGAGATAGAAGAGAACATCGGTATTTCTAAAGATTTTAATGTTTTCGAATTAAACAAGGCTTTGGGTGAACGCAATGTAAGGAAGTGTTTTACTATCTGTAATTACTTCGCAGCAAACCCTAAACAACATCCTATAATTCCTATTATAGCGTTACTTTACAATTATTTTTCTAAAGTATTGCTATATCACGGCTTACCATCTAAGTCCGAAGATGCAGTAGCTAAGGCTCTAAAGGTAAATCGCTTTTTTGTTAAGGACTACGTGCAAGCTGCGAAATATTATCCGATGAGAAAAGTAAGTGGTATTATTGCAAGTATTAAAAATGCAGATTTAAAAGTAAAAGGAGTAGGGGCAAGTCCTTTTGCACAACAAGATATTCTAAAGTCTTTATTAGTAGAGATTTTAAGTTAACTTATGTTAATCTTATAGTTTGTGATGAATTAGCTATAAGTAAAAACAATTAAAAAAATAATATTGATAGATGTCTCTATGGTATCTTTGAGTTGTCTAAAAAAACAAAAGAATCATGTTACAAGAATTAGCAGCAGATAATTTACAAGAAATCATAAATTCAAATGATACTGTTTTAGTTCAGTATTCAGCTACTTGGTGTGGTAATTGCCGTATTATGAAGCCAAAGTTTAAGAAATTATCAACTGAAAATGGAGATGTACCATTCGTAATCGTAGATGCAGAAAAGTTTCCGGATTCAAGAAAATTAGCTAACGTAGATAACTTGCCAACTTTTGCCGCTTTTAAAGGAGGAAGTTTATTAAACCAAGTACAAACAAATAAGTTCGATTCATTAAAAGAATTAGTAAATGAAGTTACCAATAATTAAACATTTAACAGGTTTTATCGAAGAAAACGACGAAGACTTTGTTTTAGAAACGATAGAAACATTAGAAGCATTAACGGAGGTTTCTTCTCTAAAAGATGAAGAGTTAGATGTTATAGGAGAGTTAATCTCTAACATGTATGGTGCTATAGAGGTTCAAAAATTAATTAAGGAAGGTAAATCACAGAAAGAAGCATTAAATACCTTTATGCAACGTGTACTTGGGTCTATTGATAAGTAAGTAAGGTTTGTGAAATTTTTATAAATATCCAGAATTGCAATTCGCAATTCTGGATTATTTTTGTGTGCTAGAAAAAATATTATGAGTCAGAACCCTGAAGAGTTTTATAAAAAGCTAAAAGAACAATTAGAGTTAGATACGAAATGGCCAAGTTTGTATCTCTATAAATTTATATTACCAGCAAAAAGTGAGCAAGAGAAAACACTAGTTGCTATTTTTGATGGTTTAGGCGCTGTAATACAGACGAATTTATCTAAGACGGGTAAATATAAGAGCTTTTCCGTAAAAGTAACCTTGAAAAACCCTGATGAAGTTATTGAAAAATATAAAGAAGTGGGAGAAAAAGTACCTGATGTGATCTCATTATAAGGCTACTATAAAATTTATTAAAATTAATTCTAGAAAAGTTGCTGGAATCTAAATAAAAGTCTTAAATTTGCAACCGCTCTAAAAAAGCGAAAGTTCATTACATTGGAGAGGTGGCAGAGTGGTAATGCAGCAGCCTGCTAAGCTGTCATCCTTCGGGATGCCCGGGTTCGAATCCCGGTCTCTCCGCTGTTTTTCGGGGTATAGCGTAGCCCGGTTATCGCGCCTGCTTTGGGAGCAGGAGGTCGTAGGTTCGAATCCTGCTACCCCGACTATTAAAAATTAATCATAGTAAGATTAGTTTTTGTTTTATGAAATTTGGAAGAATGTTTCTAAATTTGCGTAAAAAATGTATTATTGCAGTGTAGTAATATATAGCATAGTTTTCGTGAAAACTAGAAAATTACGGGCTCTTAGCTCAGCTGGATAGAGCACCTCCCTTCTAAGGAGGCGGTCGAAGGTTCGAATCCTTCAGGGCTCACTAAAGCGGATTTTTTATCAAACTGGATAAAATTTCCGCTTTTTTTATTCCCTATATTACTCGTCATTTCTGGGATTAGCGAGAAAAATGAATTTACTCTAGTGGTTCGAACTTGGTCTAATTCGTGATTATAGAAGATTCCGTCAGGAAATAGCATTTGCTGAAAAACTTTTTTATTCTCCAAAGTAGAAGATTCCCATAACGGTAAGACATTGGTAGATGTTTTGGTAACAAAATTGATTACTTTTTTGAGGTTCGAACTGTATCCACTTGTTTTTTCAACTTCTTGTTCAATTTCAAAATATTCTTTTTTGTATTTAGAACTGTATTTATCATAAAGCTGTCTATCTATTTCGCCAATAACAAATCGTTCTTCGATATTCTCTAATTTCTTTTTAAGTGTATTTAGGTTGGTTTTTAAAATCTTTTCATTCTCTGTTTTTGACTTAAAAAACACACCCATTTGTTCTTCTAGTTGAACCTTGATAATTTCTAGTTCTTCTTTTTCAATCTTAAAAGAAGCAAGTGCTTTATTAAACAATTCGTGCATTGCTTTGGCACTACGATTTACTTTACATCCTTTTGTGCGACACTTGTAGTAATATAGATTTTTATTTTTCACTAAATAACCCGTCATTCCTTTTCCACATTTTTCACATTTTGTAAAAATTTTTAAGGGTAGGTTATCGTTGTCTTTATTATGTACAAATCCGTGTATGCGTTTTTCTTTTCTAATATTATGAACTTTTAAAAAAAGTTCTTTAGAAATCATAGCTTCATGATTTCCTTGAATTACTTGGTCTGGAATCATTTTACTTGTGATTAACCCACAATAGAAAGGATTTGAAAATAAATCGTTTAAACGTTTCTCTGATAGGTTAATTCCCATCTTTTTTAAACGTCTTACAATTTCTACGTTTGGTAATTGGCTGTAAGCTTTCCATTCAAAAGCCTTTTTTAGCAGTTTTCCTTCTTCATTAACCACTAATTTACGTTCTGTAGCTTTTCCTTTATTTAAGTCCTCATACCCTCTAGGAACAGCCCAAACCCAATATCCTTTTAAGAGTAGTTCTTTCATTCCTGTAACGGTTTTATCTCTTCTTAATTCATTATCCATTTGTCCGAAGAGGAAAAATATTTTTTGCTGAAAAGAACCAGACGGAGTAGTTGGGTCAAGTTCTTGTGTAATTGCTAATGTAATAACACCATACTTTTTAAGTAGTTCTTCCGCAATTGATGCTCCATTAATCCCCGAACGTGAAAATCGTTCGTAAGAATACACAATAATATAGTTGATGTTTTTAGAGCGTTTTACAAACTTTAATAATTGATTAAACTCTTTTCTGTCATCTGTTTTTGCAGATTCGTATGTACCGCCAAAATATCCAACAACATTTAGGTTTCGTCTTTGTGCATATAAATCACAATGCTTTTTTTGAGAAGCTAAACTGGTATTATCCTCTTGATCGCTGGAGGAAACCCGAGTATAAATAACAGCATTATTACCTTCTTGAAATTTTTTGGGAGCTTTGGGAGCGAATTGTTTGAAAAGAGTTAAGTTATCCATGGTTTTAAGTGTTGAATATCAATAACAAAGATATAGGTATTGGTAAGTTTTGTGTAAAAACCAATGTTAAATAATATTTTGATCTTGTACATTGATAGCTTCTAATACGAGTAAAGAAAAGGTTTCAGCGTTTTTAATAAGCTGATTATATCCTTCAGGAGATATGTTTCTATACTTAGGAATTTGACGTATTTTTTCTATAGGTAATCGTTTCTTAACCCTCTGAGTAGCTTGTTCTATATTTTCCTTATTAATATGTTGCATAGGTTCATAAATAGAAGCACGTTCTTTACTTCTTTTTATAAACTTATAGCTTTGGTAGGCTGTAATTTACTAACAAATAAAATCGTCTTTATTTGTCGTTAATTGTCTGATTTTATTATAATAGCGTCAGGGATTTACATCTGGAATTTTAAATTTTAAGGGGTTTGTAATAAATGAAGCTTTTATCATTTTTCGGGACAACGAAAAACGAGCAGGATATAAGTAGTTCTAATTTGAAAATTGTTGCTTTTTTCGTTTAACTGTCTGTACACTCAAACACAAAAACTTCCAAAAGAACTGCTAGATATCCTTATGGAACTTGTAAAGACTATACAAGTTTTAGAAAATAATAAGGTATCTACTTCCTTGAAAATACGAGTATTTTACTACGTCGTATACACACCTAATTATCTCCTAAAAGTCTTGACAAATTCCACTTCATTCATTTTGTTATGAATGGAAAACCAAACTAATACCCCCCTTAAAATTATTTTTAAAAAAACACAACTTATTTTTTACTGGTGAATAACAATATCACATTATAACTAGTTAGCTAGTTGTACTACTGTATAGTAAGCCATACTTTCATCTGTTTGCACGATTTACTAGTTAACTAGTAGGACTCTCAGCTATAAATATTTCTGTATAGCCAGTCATACAGATGTTTGAGTGGATGACTAGCTAGCTGACTAAACGGCTAACTGTATCGCCGTATGTCTGGCTATACGGCGTTACGGCAATACATCAAGAAAAACAGCTCTTTCGTTCCATTTCTCTTAACGATTTCATTTAGTTGTACCTAATGGCTTTGGGTGTCTTGTTTTATCTCTGAATATCATAGTGTTATTGTCATTTATCCATTTTTAATTTGTAGTGAGCAGTTTTAGGGTAGGTGATATCGCATCATTACATTAAAATCCATTAGAAAACTGTTCAGCGGAACAGAGCAAGTTGTGTAATGAGTGCCTCAAAAATGCTTTTGTGCCTCTCATTACAAACTTGTCCTACGGAGTTTAAAATCCCTCCGAAGTCGAGGATTTTTGAATATATATTGGTTTTTTGAAATAAGAGCGAAGATATTTTCGCACGAAAAATTCATTATAATTAAAATAAAA
>CALFUO010000176.1 GCA_937929895.1 uncultured Aquimarina sp. | reverse complement strand
CCATAAAATGCGGCATAAATATTTAGAATTAATTTTCGCTTTTTCAAGGCGTAAAATTAAAGCATAGCACTAGCTACGGTTTCATTTTGAAACGAAGAAAAAGTAGAAAAGTAAACTTAATATATGTTGCATTTTATGGTTAGGATCGTATAAGTTACTCAGTAGGATATATGAAGGTAAGAGGGTAGACTTTAAAAATAAGTGCAAATAAAAAAGACTGCCAAGATAATGACAGCCTTTTAAATAGTAATTGATGTTTATGTAACTATTTAGTTGGTGCTAGTAAAAAGTTTTATTCTGTAAAACCCACATATACCACATCACTTTCAATTTTTACAGGATAAGTTGCGATGGCATCCATATCTCCATTTAAATTTTCGCCATTTTCTAAAGAGAATGTCTTTTTGTGTAAAGGACAAGCTACTTTTGGTACTCCCTTGTCATCCCCAATCATTCCACGGCTTAAAACCATTTCCATTTTGTGTGGGCAAAGGTTTTGGCAAGCATACCATTTATCTTCGCGAGCAAAGTTAAATACAGCAATTTGTTTGTCTTTATATTTGATACAAGATCCACCGTCTATAGGGAAGTCTGAAACTTTTGCCGCTTCAAACCATACCTTAACGTCTGATATTTCTACTTTTTTATATCTATCTAAAATATTTTCCATGTCGTTTTTTCTGTCAAAATTAATGAATGATAAATTTTGAAAAGTAGTGTCACACTCTTGCCGTTTTATATACGCTGAAAAAGCAGATCAAGTGCAACACTACAAGGTACTACTAACAATTACCTTAATCCGATTATCGGATTACTTCCAAGGTTCTGGCATTTTTTGATCCCTCATAGGAACAAAAACTAAATTATCATCTTCTTCTTCACTATTTACAAAGTGATTGAATCGCTTCATCATCTCTGGGTCGTTAATAGCTTGTGTCCATTCACATTCAAACTTGTTAACTAGTGTTTGCATTTCGTTATCTAGGTCTTCAGCAATACCTAAAGAGTCTTCAATAATTACTTCTTTTAAATATTCTATACCACCTTCTAGGCGCTCTTGCCATGCAGCTGTACGTTGCAAAGGTTTAGCCGTTCTCATATAGAACATTAAATAACGATCTAAGTATTTAATTACGGTTTCGTTATCAATTTGCTCAGCTAATAATTCGGCATGTTTTGGTGTAGCTCCACCGTTTCCTCCTACGTAAAGATTCCAACCACCATCTACAGCGATTAGTCCAAAATCTTTACCACGTGCTTCAGCACATTCACGGATACATCCAGATACCCCACCTTTAATTTTGTGAGGAGAACGCATTCCTCGGTAACGGTTTTCTAATTCAATACCAAAACTTACACTCTCGTCCATACCATAGCGACACCATGTAGAGCCTACACAAGTTTTTACAGTACGTAAAGATTTACCGTAAGCGTGACCACTTTCGAAACCATTATCGACAAGTTCTTTCCATATTAATGGTAATTGGTTAAGTGTTGCACCAAACATATCGATACGTACACCACCAGTAATTTTTGTATATAAATCGTATTTCTTGGCGATTTCACCTAATGCAATTAACTTGTCAGGAGTAATTTCTCCACCAGGAATACGAGGTACTACAGAATAAGTACCATTTCTTTGAATATTTGCTAAGTAACGATCGTTTGAATCTTGGATAGCATATTCTTTATTAGCTGTATCAGCATGAATAGTTGCCATTAAGGATGCTACTAAAGGTTTACATAATTCACATCCGTGACCGCCATTTCCATGATTGTCTAAAACATCATTAAAAGATGTATATCCTTTTACTTGAATGATATCGTAAAGCTCTTGTCTGTTTTGATCGAAGTGCTCACAAACAGAATCTTTAACTTCACGACCTAAAGACTTTAATGTTGCGTTTACTAAATCGGCAACCATAGGCTTACATCCACCACAGCCTGTACCAGCTTTTGTACAAGAAACTACATCGCCAAGGTCATTAGCTTCTCCACTTTCAATAGCGCCACATATCTGACCTTTAGTAACACTTTCGCAAGAACATATTTGAGCACTTTCAGGGAGGTCCATAACATCTCCTAGCATTCCTCCATCTTCACCACCGCGAGCACCTAAGATTAGATCCTCTGGATTTTCAGGAAGTTTCATTCCATTAATATAAATTTGGAATAAAGAATTGTAGTCAGATGAGTCTCCAACAAGAATACCTCCTAAGAGACGTTTTCCATCTTTAGAAACTGTAATCTTCTTGTAGATACCTTCGCGATTATTTACATAAGTAATTTCGTCGATTTCTTCTTTAGCGATGTTTAAGGGGTCTCCGAAACTTCCTACGTCAGTACCGATCAATTTTAATACGGTAGACATATCGATAGAAGTTGGCATCTCAGGTTCTACGTTACCAGAAAGTTGTTGTACGACTACTTCTGCCATATCGTAACCAGGAGCAACAAGACCATATATCATGTTGTTTAACAGTGCACACTCTCCAATAGCATAAATATTAGGATCGCTTGTTTGTAGTTTTTGATTTACTACAATCCCTCCTCTTGTTCCAACTTCTAGTCCACATTCGCGAGCAATTTCATCGCGAGGGCGAATACCAGCAGAAACAACAAGCATATCTACTTTTAATTCAGTGTCATCAGAATAATAAAGTCCCTCAATGGCTTTGTCACCTTGTAAGTAAGATGTAGCTTTTGATAAGTGACATTTTAATCCCATACTCTCAATTTTCGCTTGAAGCATGTCACTACCACCTTTATCTAACTGCCTTGGCATTAATCTCGGAGCAAACTCAATCACATGTGCATTCAATCCTAGGTTTTTAACTGCATTTGCAGCTTCCAAACCTAAGAGACCTCCACCTAATACTGCAGCTTCGGTTTTACCTTCGGCTTTTAATTTTTTAGCATAAGTTTCAGTCGCTTCTAAATCCTCAATAGTACGGTAAACAAAAACACCTTCTTTTTCGATTCCTTGGATAGGAGGAACAAAAGCAGAAGATCCAGTTGCGAATATTAAAGTATCATAACTGTATTTATCACCTCTGTGATTAGCTACAGTCTTATTTTCGCGATCTACCTCAGTAATCATTTCAGAAACATGAAGATCGATGTTATTTTCCTGATACCAATTGGCACTGGACATACTCAAATCCTCAGCTGTTTTACCATCATAGAATTCACTTAAGTGCACACGGTCATACGCTCTACGTGGCTCTTCTCCAAAAACAGTTAGTTTAAAATCTGAATAATTAGGAAGGGCTACTAATTTCTCACAAAATTTGTATCCCACCATTCCATTACCAATAACGATGATTTGCTTCATAGGGATGTGTTTATTGATTACAAAAATAAGTATAAATACTTAGAAAAAATAGACTGTTATACGTATTTAGAATAATTATTGAATAGTTGTTATTTTTTTGATGAATACGTTGAGTTTTCTTTCTTTTTGTAATGTAGTTAATGATTTTGTTAAGAGTTTAATAGCTCATTTTAAAATTTGTCACTAGCATTGAAACCTTAGAATATAAACTGTTTCACCGAAAGAGAATAGCAAATAGACTTTTATATATCAATGTATTGGACATTTTGATCTAAGATTTTCAGTTCATCTTAGAAAATATATTTTCTAAAATTTTTAGCTTCAAAAACTCACAAGCCACTCTAAATAAAATACTTAATATTAATTGCCATTTTTAAACATTGGTGTCCGATTAAAGTTTTCTAAAATTTGACAAGGCTTTTAAACATTGACTTTAAGATGGTTTTTGAAATTCAAAGCATGCTTTCGATTATATCAAAGAAATCATGTTTGTGTTTTAAATAAACAATAAAAATCAGTTGTTCTCAGTGTGTTATGGACACAATCTTGATTCCTGTTTCTTGAAGCGAAGCGATCTTGAATCTTTATCGGACACTAATAATACGATTTAAACCATAAAATGCAACATATATTAAGTTTACTTTTCTACTTTTTCTTCATTTCAAAATGAAACCGTAGCTATTGCTATGCTTTAATTTTACGCCTTGAAAAAGCGAAAATTAATTCTAAATATTTATGTCGCATTTTATGGTTTGAATCGTATGATTTCTAAAACTTAAAACATTCGGATACTAGTGAGAATTTGTTTGCTAGTAAAAGTTGATTATAGAAAAGTCCTGTGAAAGATATCCACAGGACTTTTAAGTATTTTAGAATTTTTAAAAAGAAACTACGTAATTTTTATTTGTTCGATACAATTAAGCAGTGATTGCATCAACTTCATTTTGTAAATCTTCTAATTTCTTTTGTTCGTCTTTAGCAGCTTGTTCTTCTTCTGGGGTAAATTTAACTAACAACCCTAAGAAACCAACAGTTGCTACTACAAAACCGAAAGCAAAGAATGCTTCTTGTAAACTAGACCCACTTCTTAATAGGTATTGCGCGTACAATACAGCACCGACGTTACCTCCAGCCCCAACAATACCAGATACTGCACCTAAAGCTTTTCTATTGATAAATGGTACTACGGAATAAGTCGCTCCTTCTGCCATTTGTACAAATAATGAAAAGAATACCATAGAGGCAATGGCCAAGCCAAGGCTATTCATTTGTGAAAATAATAATAAAGCAATTCCTTCGGCAACAACAACATATACTAATATTTTTACACGTCCATTTAGGCCAGAGTTCTTGCCGAATTTATCAGCAATCCAACCACCAGTAGAACGAGCAAATAGGTTCATAGCACCAAAGAAAAGAACGACAATACCAGCAGCTTCTTGGCTTAAGCTAAACTTTTCTTGGTAATACGTAGAGGCTTTACCTGTTACAAATAATTCCATACCGAAGCACCCTGCGTACATAAAGAATAATATCCATACTCTTTTGTCAGAGGCAGCTGTGAAAAATAAGCCTTTTTCACCTTTTTTAACTTGTGGTCTTTCTTCGGGAAGATCGTCATAATTTCCTTTAGGACAGTCAGTAGTATATTTCCAGTATAAGAAAGCAACTAATAGCATAATAGCAGCAGGAACATACATAGCGATTCTCCAAGAATCGTTTGCTTCGGCTAGTCCGAATGCTACAACTCCAGAAGCAATTAAAGGCATAGCAGCATTAGTCACACCACCACCAAGGTTACCCCATCCAGCTGTAGTTGCATTTGCAATACCAATTACGTTCGGAGCAAACATTACAGATGTATGATACTGTGTAACAACAAAAGATGCACCGATAACACCAATGGCTAATCTAGATAATAAATAGGTTTCCCAAGTGTTCGCAAAAGAAGACCCAGCAACAGCAATAGCACCAAAGATTAATAAATATACATAGCTCTTTCTAGGGCCAATTTTGTCACAAAGCGATCCAATCAGTAATCTTGCGAAAATAGTAACTCCAACGGAGGCGATAAATGCAATTGTTGTCTGGGCTTTAGTTAGTGCTAAGTCAGGAGCAATTGTCGATTTCATTAATGGCGCATGAGAGAACCATCCGAAAAAACATAAAAAGAAAGCAATCCAGCTTAAATGAAAGGTGCGCATTTGCACACTTTTAAAATCAGTAAGGTTAATTTTTGTAGCCTTACTAGTACTTAATTTAGTCATAAATAGGGAGTGTTAAAATAAGTATTAATACGTAATTGGGCGCGAATGTAGAAAAACCTAAGTAGTATTACGTATTTAAGTTACTTATTTAACAAAAAAAAGTCTCGATCCGCAGATCGAGACTTTTAACTCTAACAATTATTATGATAAAAGAAATATTATTTTGTTTCTTTTTTCCACTTAAATAAGTTAGGCTTGATGATTAACATAGCCCATCCCCATTGTTGAAAATC
>CALFUO010000175.1 GCA_937929895.1 uncultured Aquimarina sp. | reverse complement strand
TATCTACTATAAAGTGAGTAGAATTGTATCAATTCTGCTAATGCCAACCAGAGCTAGGCACAAAACACAAATTCCGATACCACCATTAGATCAAAATCAACTCAGTTTTACATTCGATTAAAAAACAGGGGATGGCTAAATTACTTTTTAGATACTTTTTTTCTTTTAAATAGGAGTGTTTTTCTTGAATGCACAACCTAGTTCGATTATAGAATCTGTTTTTTGAATCCCTTTTATATTATCGAGTTTATCGTAAAGTATTTTTTTCATGTGTAGATGCGACTCCGCAATTATTCTCAAAAATAAAGTGTAAGAACCTGTTATATAATAACATTCTATGATTTCCGGAATTTGTTCTAATTCTTTGATTACCTTATCAGAGTCACAGTCTCTTTCTAGTGTTATTCCTGTAAATGCGCCCCAATCATAGCCTATTTTCTTTTCATTAATTAGGGGTTTTATACTTTCGAGTACACCATTTTCGTATAATTTGTTAACACGCTGGTGAACCATATTGTTAGATATATCTAGTTTTTTGGCGATTAAAGAAAAGGCTACTCTTCCGTCACTATCTAACTCCCTTAAAATTTTTCGATCGTAATTATCAAGTTCAAGTTTTTCCATAGTCAAAATTATGATTAATTTATTTCAATAATCAAAATGTAAAAATTTAACAAAAATACCCGTAAATAAAGTGTTTTTTATCTTATTTATGATTTAAAAAGTAATATTTCTCTAATTTTAAATAAAAATTAGAGAAATGAAAAGTATATATTTTAAATTTTTGTTTGTGTTAATGCCAGTATTTACTGGGTATTCTCAATTCAATTTAGAGGGAACAATTTACGACACTACTGGTGTTACATTGCCAGGTGTAAATGTATCCATTAAAAATACAACCAAAGGAGTTGTTACAGATTTTAATGGTTTTTTTGAAATCGAAGTAGAAGAAGGAGCCATATTAGTTTTTAGTTACGTAGGGTTAAAGACACAAGAGATAGAAGTGCAAAGAGAAAAGGCTACATTAAAGGTCATTTTAGAGTCATCAAATACACTTTCACAAGTCGTGTTAGTAGGTACTAGAAATCCCAAAAGAACAATAACAGATAGCCCAGTTCCTGTAGATATAATTGATGTGAAATCTGTTGTAAATAAAACAGGACGTGTAGAAGTTACAGATTTATTGCAATTCGCAGCCCCTTCTTTCAACGCTCAGAAACAATCTGGTGCAGATGGTGCAGATCATATAACGCCTGCTACATTACGAGGTCAAGGTCCAGATCAAACATTAGTATTGATTAACGGTAAAAGGAGACATCAATCTTCATTAGTCAATTTGTTTGGGACTAGGGGGCGAGGGAATTCTGGGACCGACTTAAATGCCATACCAGCGACAGCAATTAAGAGAATCGAGGTGTTGCGTGATGGAGCAGCAGCACAATATGGTTCGGATGCTATTGCAGGTGTGATTAACATAGTACTAAAAGATAATGTAAACGAATTATCAGGAGAAGTGTTGTACGGTTTTAATGATGCGAATTCAGAAGGTGGGTTTGGAATTCCTGCAAGGAAAGGAATAGATGGAAATACAATAAAGTTGACCACAAATTATGGCTTTTCGTTAGGAGATAAAGGTGGTTTTATTAATGCTACGGGAGAGTTTTTGTCTAAGGAACGCACCCTAAGGCCAGGAGCGAGTTTTAGGTCTAAGTTTGGTGAGGCAGCTATAGATGCTTTTCAGGCTTTTGTAAATGCGGAATATCCAGTTTCTGATAATACAACTTTATATGCGTTTGGAGGGACAAGTACAAAAGATACAGATGCCTTTGCTTTCGACAGATCTTTTGATAGTGAGAGAAATGTGCAGTCTATTTATCCTAATGGATTTACCCCAAGGATTACTTCTATTATAGAAGATCGATCAATTTCTGCAGGTGTACGTTCAACTTTTAAGGGGTGGGATGTAGATTTTAATAATACATATGGTATTAATGAGTTTCATTATTTTATAAAAGGAACTTTAAATGCTTCTTTAGGTGCAGCTTCTGATACTAATTTTGATGCTGGGGGGCACACGCTTAGTCAAAATACGACAGGTATTACATTTTCAAAGCCATTCGATGTATTAGAAGGTTTAAATATTGCTTTTGGTGCAGAATACAGAAAAGAAAATTTCACCATTTTTGCAGGAGAAGAGGGGTCTTACACTCAATACGATAATGACGGTTTACCTGTTACATTGGCTACAGATTCTAGTGACATTCCTATTGCTCCTAATGGTGAAAGAAGACCCGGAGGTTCGCAAGGATTCCCAGGGTACAGTCCCGATAATGAGGTGGACGAAACCAGAACCAATGTTTCTTTATATGTAGATGCAGAATTGGATATTACAGAAAGTGTTTTGATTGGTGGTGCATTGCGTTATGAAAACTATAGTGACTTTGGGCAAACCCTTACAGGTAAGTTTTCTTCTAGGTTTAAAATTACAGATGGGTTAAATTTTAGATTTTCTACAAGTAGCGGTTTTAGAGCACCTTCTTTAGTACAGCTTTATTATAATCTTAGTTTTAGTGATTTTGAAGAAGATGAGTTAATAGAGACACTTCTTTCTCCGAATTCAAGCCCGGTAACACAGTCCTTTGGGATTCAAGATTTAAAAGAAGAGAAATCTTATAGTGTTGGAGGTGGTTTTGGCTTTAAATTCGGAAAATTTAAAGCGAGTATAGATACCTATTATGTAAAGGTGAATGATCGAATTGTATTAACGGGTAGTTTTCCTATAACTAATCCAGATTTACCTGTTAGTGCAGCACGTTTTTTTGTAAATGGCGTAGATACAGAATCTTACGGTGTAGATTTAGTGATGAATTACGATTTAGCTTTAGAAGAACATAAACTTGGGTTTAGTTTTGCTGGGAATTGGAGTCAACTAAATATACAAGAAATTCATAATGATGGTTTTGTAGGTGAGAATAAAGATATTTTCTTCAATAAAGGAGAGCAGGCTTTTCTTACAAATTCTAATCCAGAATACAAAGCAACAATAGGTGTTACCTATGGATATGAAAAATTTGGAGCTAATGTTGCAACAACATTTTTCGGTGAAGTAGGTCCTTTCGTAAGTAACGGAGGTCCTACACTAGAAAATATATACTCTCCAACACGTAGCACAGATATTTCTGTGAATTACGAATTTATTAAGGGATTAAAATTAGTGGTTGGAGCGAACAACTTCTTTAATGAATATCCAGATGGACAAGTTCCAGAAGGAACAGAAAGTTTTGGGAGATACGATGCAGTACAACAAGGTTTTGGAGGAGCATTTTATTATTCCAAATTAAGGTATAGTTTTTAGTAAAGAATCCCCACTTAATGTCTACTTATCATTTAGAGGGGAGAAGATTTTTTTCATAGTAATTTGTTTAGTTTCTAGTTATAGAACGTGAGATTTGGCAGTAAACTCTAAAAATGAGTTTACTGCTAAATCATTAAAAAATAAAATAGAATGACCATCACTCAAGAATATATAAATCAAGAGTTAGCTTACGGAGCTCATAATTACCATCCTTTACCGATTGTACTCGCAAAAGGAGAAGGCGTTTTTGTTTACGATGTAGAAGGAAAAAAGTATTTCGATTTCCTATCGGCATATTCAGCAGTTAATCAAGGACATTGCCATCCTAAAATTATAGAAGCCCTGGTCGATCAAGCAAAATCATTAACACTTACTTCTCGAGCCTTTCATAATGATAAGTTGGGGCCATTCGAAGAATATCTTACGGGCATGTTTGGATACGACAAAGCCTTACTAATGAACTCTGGAGCCGAGGCAGTAGAAACAGCGATGAAGTTGTCAAGAAAATGGGGGTATGAGGTTAAAAAAGTCCCAAAGGACCAAGCTGTAATTTTATTTGCCAATAAAAATTTTCATGGTAGAACGCTTTCGATCATATCAATATCTCAAGACCCTCTTAGTACGAAAGGTTTTGGTCCCAAAATGCCAGGTCTAGATGTAATAGAATATAATGACATCAATGCTTTAGAGGCTTACTTGAAAAACAATAAAAATGTAGTAAGTTTTATTGTAGAACCCATCCAAGGAGAAGCAGGAGTCATTGTTCCTGATAATAATTATTTAGAAAAAGTACGAGCTTTATGTACAGCATATAATGTGTTGTATGTTGCTGATGAGATTCAAACAGGATTAGCACGAACAGGGAAATTACTAGCTTCGTGTACTGAGTCTATGGAGGGGGTAGAAAGTTGTAAGTGGGAAAAAGGAGACAAGCCAGATATGGTGATTTTAGGTAAAGCCTTATCAGGAGGAGTGTACCCAGTGTCGGCGGTATTAGCAGATGACGAAGTTATGCTCACTATAAAGCCAGGAGAACACGGGTCTACTTACGGAGGTAATCCGCTTGCATGCGCAGTTTCCAAAGCAGCACTTCAGGTTATAGTTGACGAAAAATTAGCAACATCGGCAAATGAAAAAGGAGCCTATTTTAGAGAAAAATTACAAGAAGTCAAACAGAAGCATCCTTTGCTAAAAACGATACGAGGTAAAGGTCTCTTGAATGCTATAGAAATAGATACGGATGAAACCTCTAATCTAGCTTGGGAGATTTGTGTGTCGTTTATGAAAAATGGATTATTGGCTAAGCCTACACAAGGGAATAAAATAAGGTTTGCACCTCCCCTGATTATCAGTAAAGAGCAAATTGATAAGTGTATAACTATTATAGAGAAATCGTTAAGTCTATTCACTAGTAATACATTGTAATATGAAAGCTTTAACAGATACGGTCTTAATGGTAAGACCTGCAAATTTTGGATGTAATCCCGAGACGGTTTTAGATAATTCTTTTCAAAAAGAAATAAAATCGTTAGACTATAACTTAATCTCAGAGAATGCAATACAAGAGTTTGATGCTCTTGTCAAGGTATTAGAATCTCATAAGATTAATGTTGAAGTATTTCACGATACAAAATCACCAATAAAGCCTGATGCTGTTTTTCCGAATAACTGGATAAGTTTTCATAGTCCCAATAAGGTAATCACCTATCCCATGAAAGCTTTAAATAGAAGATACGAAAGGCGAGAACATATTATTAAAATTTTGAAAAAAAAATATCTTTTAGACGAACGATTGCATTTTGAATCATTCGAATTGAAAGATGAAATCTTAGAAGGGACTGGGAGTATGATTTTTGACCGTGAATCTAACATTGCTTATGCCTGTAAATCTTCTAGATCTTCGGAGTATTTATTTAATATTTTTTGTGAGCAATTGGGTTTTCAACCTGTTTTTTTTGAGGCATTCGATCTGAAAGGTATTCCTTTTTACCACACCAACGTGATGATGGCTATGGGTACTAATTTTGTAGTGATTTGTTTAGATAGTATTAAAGCACCGTATCGAGAAAAGTTAGAAGATACCTTTGCTAGAACAGGTAAAACAATTATTAATATTTCTCAAGAACAAGTATTGCAGTTTGCGGGCAATATGATTCAATTGAAGAACATTGATAATCATCCCTATTTAGTAATGTCTAGCACTGCTTATCGTTCGTTAACAGATCAACAGTTAAATCAATTAAATTCATTGACAGGTATTTTACATAGTGATGTCACTACTATAGAGACGTATGGAGGAGGAAGTGTTCGATGTATGATTGCAGAAATATTTAAAAATTAGAAGAATGTGGTAGAAGTCATTTTTTCTAGCCTCCCATTGCACTTTCATTAGCAGAAACAGTTTCAAAAAGCGAAAAGAATACTAATTCATCAGTCAGGTCAAGAACCTTTTCGGTGATGGTACGCTAGAATGCTACTCTTTTTGATGCTTTAAATCCTATTAAAAAGCAGGCGAAGAGTATCGTGCTTATCAAGAAATATTAAAAGAAATAGTATAGAGGTGATTGTGTTAGAAGACATTTTACTGAGATGTTTATCAGAAAAAAAGAAAACAGATACGAACTTACCGAAGAGAGCCTGTCTTTTAAGAAATACTTAGAAAAAGAGCCGAAAGTCTCTAATATTACTGATTAAGATCAATTAAATTATAGGGTGAATTTCTTAACCATTGCTACAAGATATATTATTACGGTTAAGGAATAATTTAATGATTATTGTCAGAAAATGAAAAAGTACTATGTAAAGGTACAATCGTTAGATTTTAAGAATTTAAAACAAGACTGAGGAACGGCACATTGCGTGACTCAGGTAATAGAAAGAAATTAATTATGAATCATTCCATTAGTAAAATACCAGAACCTATTAACGAGCCTATTAAATCGTACAAACCAAATTCAGAAGAAGTAAAAGAGGTGTTCGAGGCTTACGATAGGTTGAATGAAAAGATTGTGAATATCCCTATTCGTATAAATGAAAAACAAATTTATACAGAACAAACAAAAACGATTAGTCCTCCTCACGACCATCAGCATATTATAGGGAAATATGCTATAGCTTCTTCAGAGATTGTTCAAAAAGCAATCGAAGGTTGTCTAGAGGCGAAAGAACAATGGAGTGTTTTGCCTTGGGAGCATAGAGCAGCTGTTTTTATGAAGGCTGCCACCCTAATTTCAGGGCCTTATCGCGCAAAGATTAATGCTGCTACGATGCTTGGTCAATCCAAAAATCTATTTCAAGCAGAAATTGATAGTGCCTGTGAGCTTATTGACTTTTTTAATTTTAATGCTTATTTCTTAGAGCAGATTTACAAAAACCAACCCAAGTCTTCTTCTGGCGTATGGAATACGTTAGAATATCGTCCTTTAGAAGGTTTTGTGTATGCTATTACACCTTTCAATTTTACGGCTATAGCAGGTAATTTGCCTGCAGCAGCAGTATTAATGGGAAATGTATGTGTCTGGAAACCTTCGGATAGCCAAGTCTATTCGGCCAATGTTATAATGGAAATACTAGAAGAAGCTGGCCTACCTAAAGGAGTTATTAATATGGTTACAGGAGATGCAGAATTGATTACAAACCAGATTTTATCGCATCCAGAATTTAGTGGATTACATTTTACAGGTTCTACTCATGTTTTTAAAAATTTATGGGCTAAAATAGGAGAGCGTATTTTTCAATACAAAAGTTATCCACGTATTGTTGGCGAAACAGGAGGTAAAGATTATGTATGGGTTCATAATTCAGCATCTGTCGACGAAGTAGTTGCTGCTCTTATTCGAGGAGCTTTTGAATATCAAGGACAAAAATGTTCGGCAGCTTCTCGTGCTTACCTTCCAAAATCACAATGGGAAGGCATTAAAAAGCAATTAGAAATAGAAATAGCTACAATCAGAATAGGTAGTCCTAGAGATCAAAGTAATTTTATGAATGCAGTAATACATCAAAAAGCATTTAATAAGCTTAAAGATACTATAGAAAGAGTAAAAGAAAGTGACGATGCGACGATCTTAATTGGAGGAACTTATGATGACACCACTGGTTATTTTATAAGCCCTACGGTTATTTTAGCCAAAAGTCCAGACTTTATTACCATGAGGGAAGAACTTTTTGGTCCTGTTTTAACCATATATATATACGATGACAGCCAATGGAGAGAAAGCTTAGAATGGGTGAAAAGCGCTTCAGAATATGCATTAACTGGTGCAATTTTTGCAAAAGATAGAGTTCTTATCAACGAGATTTCTGCAATATTGTCAGATAGTGCAGGTAATTTTTATATCAATGACAAACCAACTGGTGCTGTAGTCGGACAACAACCTTTTGGTGGAGGTCGAGCATCCGGAACCAATGATAAAGCTGGTTCTATGTATAATTTGTTAAGATGGGTTTCACCAAGAACGGTTAAAGAAAATTTTAATCCTCCCTCAGATTATAGGTACCCTTTTTTAGGATAAGTTTTTATGGAGGTGATTTAAACTTTTTTCAATTGGCTGCAAAATGCCCTTTTTGGCTCTATTTTGATTTTTTTGTCTCCGTAGATTTGCCATGCAAAGAGAAAAAAGATGGAAAATAGAAGAATATCATAGATATATTAAGCAAGAATACAAACTTGGAGATATTCAGATTATTAAAATTTAGAGTTTTGAAGATATAATTTTGAACTTTTTTTATACATTTGCACCCGAAATTCTAAAAGAGAGGAGGTTAAAGCATATGTTAATTGTTCAAGTTAAAGAAGGAGAAAATATAGATAGAGCATTAAAGCGTTATAAGCGTAAGTTCGATAGAACTAAAACGATGCGTGAGCTACGTGGGCGTCAACAGTTCACCAAACCTTCAGTAGTGCGTAGAGCGCAAGTTCAAAAAGCGGAATACATCCAACATTTAAGAGATCAAGAAAGTATCTAGTAGTATAAACTAGAGTTGTACCTCAATAAATTAAGAAACCTTATTAGTACTTTTGCTAATAAGGTTTTTTTTTATGCATCTAGATCAATTTTCTGAATACTTATTATTAGAAAAGAAATATTCCCAGCTTACCATTAAAGCTTATTTAAAAGATATAGAAACTTTTGCTAAGTTTATCGAAAGACACTTTCAATTGAAAGACTTAGATACGGCTGATTATAATATGGTCAGAAAATGGATTGTTGTGTTGTCTGAGTCTAATATTGGTAATCGAAGTATTAATAGAAAGACAGCTTCTCTCAAGTCCTATTATAAGTTTCTTCATAAAATAGCCATGATTTCTTCTAATCCGCTATCTCAGCATAAATCCTTGAAAATAGAAAAGAAAGTAATTCTACCTTTTTCAAAAGATGAAGTAAAAGATGTGCTCACTATGTTAAGGGAAAATTGTGAGGATTTCGAGTCTTATAGAGATTATTTAATTATTGAAATGTTTTATGCCTTAGGTCTTCGGAGGGCAGAGCTTATTAACTTAAAGATATCTGATGTTGACTTTTCTAACCAATCTATTAAAGTATTGGGTAAAAGAAATAAAGAACGTATCATTCCATTGTTAAAAGGAACTGTAGAGATAATTCATAAATATCTTTCTTGCTATAGAGATAAGTATGGGTTTAATCAGGATTCATATTTATTTCTTTCGAATCGAGGTGTTAAAATTTATGAATCTTTTGTATTTAGATTAGTTAATAGTTATTTTAGTAAAGTATCTGTTAAAATAAAAAAGAGTCCACATATTTTAAGGCATTCTTTTGCGACTCACTTATTATCCGAGGGAGCAGAGTTGAATGCAGTAAAAGAATTGTTAGGACATTCAAGTTTAGCGGCTACGCAGGTATATACTAATAATGATATCGATCAATTAACAAAGGTATACAGAAAAGCGCATCCGAGAAATAGCTAGTTTCGACAGGTACATCTATTCGTTTAACTTAAAATAAATGCTTATGAGAGTAAATGTGCAATCCGTAAATTTTACAGTAGATCAAAAACTGGTAAACTTCACAAAGAAGAAATTATCAAAATTAGAAGGGCACTATAATCGAATAATTTCTGCAGACGTTTTCATGAAAGTACAAAAGACAAGTACAAAAGAGAATAAAGAGACGGAAATTTTATTAAATATTCCAGGGCATGAGTATGTGGTAAAAAAGACTTATAAAACCTTTGAAGAAGGTGTAGATCAGTGCCTTAATATGTTAGAGCGGAAGCTGGAAAAAATGAAAGACAGAAAAAAAATGAAATTAAATTGATTTTTTTACTCTAAAATTTGGTGATAACGTAGAAACGTTATATATTTGCAACCCGTTAGCGATAACGGGCTGTTTTTTTAAGAAAAAGCACATAAGTTAAAGCCGATATAGCTCAGCTGGCTAGAGCAGCTGATTTGTAATCAGCAGGTCGTGGGTTCGAGTCCCTCTATCGGCTCTTTGAAATTTTGATTTTTGAATTGGGTTTGGTTTCTTTTTTGGAGCTCCCATGTGTTAAGTAATAAAGGGGAGATTCCAGAGCGGCCAAATGGGGCGGACTGTAACTCCGTTGTCTTTCGACTTCGCAGGTTCGAATCCTGCTCTCCCCACTACTTTTAATCAAAAAAAGTGCAAATAAGTATTGTAGATTTAAAATTAAATTTTACATTTGCACGCACGAAAAAAATAACAGTTCAAGTAGAAATCTTGAATGTATTGCGGGAGTAGCTCAGTTGGTAGAGCGTCAGCCTTCCAAGCTGAATGTCGCCGGTTCGAACCCGGTCTCCCGCTCAGAAAAGATATAGAACTATGCCTTGTGTGTGGTTCTATATTTGTGTAAATAAGGGTTACTTATTTGGCTTTTTGAAAATATTTGCCGGTGTAGCTCAGTGGTAGAGCGTTTCCTTGGTAAGGAAGAGGTCACGAGTTCAATTCTCGTCATTGGCTCAAGGTTTTAAATAACTATTATTACTTTTACTTTAAATAAAAATTTAGAATTAAATAACATCCATTATGGCAAAGGGAACTTTTGATCGTTCGAAACCGCACTTGAATATCGGTACTATCGGGCACGTAGATCACGGTAAAACTACTTTAACTGCTGCGATTACAAAAGTATTAGCGGACGCAGGTCTTTCTGAGGCTAGAGATTTTGATACTATTGATAATGCTCCAGAAGAGAAAGAAAGAGGTATTACAATTAATACATCTCACGTAGAGTATCAAACTGCAAATCGTCACTATGCGCACGTAGATTGTCCAGGTCACGCCGATTACGTAAAAAACATGGTAACTGGAGCTGCGCAAATGGATGGTGCTATCTTAGTAGTTGCTGCTACAGATGGTCCAATGCCACAAACACGTGAGCACATCCTTTTAGGGCGTCAAGTAGGTATTCCGCGTATCGTTGTTTTCTTGAATAAGGTGGATATGGTAGATGACGAAGAGTTGTTAGAGTTAGTAGATATGGAGGTAAGAGATTTATTATCTTTCTATGACTATGACGGTGATAACGCTCCTGTAGTTGCGGGTTCTGCTTTAGGTGCATTAAATGGAGAGCAAAAGTGGGTAGACACTGTGTTAGAATTAATGCAAGCTGTTGATGATTATATCGAAGAGCCGCCAAGAGATATGGATAAGCCATTCTTAATGCCTATCGAAGATGTTTTCTCTATTACTGGTCGTGGTACTGTAGCAACTGGTCGTATTGAAACTGGTATCGCTAACACTGGAGATCCTGTTGAGATTATCGGTATGGGTGCTGAAAAATTAACTTCTACTATAACAGGTATCGAGATGTTCCGTCAGATCCTTGATAGAGGTGAGGCTGGTGATAATGCAGGTATCTTATTAAGAGGTATTGAAAAGTCTCAGATTTCTCGTGGTATGGTAATTACTAAGCCAGGATCTGTAACTCCACACGCTAAATTCAAAGCTGAGGTTTATATCCTTAAGAAAGAAGAAGGTGGTCGTCATACACCATTCCATAACAACTACCGTCCACAGTTCTACGTACGTACAACTGACGTGACTGGAAATATTGCACTTCCTGATGGAGTTGAAATGGTAATGCCTGGAGATAACTTAACAATTACTGTTGAGCTAATTCAGCCAATTGCAATGAATGTTGGTCTTCGTTTCGCTATCCGTGAAGGAGGAAGAACAGTTGGTGCAGGTCAGGTAACAGAGATTTTAGACTAAATCAAGTTTAATAATATAGTCACAAAGGTGCCTCGATTTTTCGAGGCGCCTTGACTTATATTTACGGGTGTAGCTCAGTTGGTAGAGCACTGGTCTCCAAAACCAGGTGTCGGGAGTTCGAGTCTCTCCTCCCGTGCTAATAAAAAATAAGAATGGATAAACTAATTAATTATATAAAAGAATCATA
>CALFUO010000174.1 GCA_937929895.1 uncultured Aquimarina sp. | reverse complement strand
TATTTTCATCCTGAATTTCAAAGAGTTTATATTAATGAATTAATTAAGTCTATTAATTTTATAAGAAGTAAGGATTATAAATTTAATATTATTTTTCTAACACATTCCCCTTTTATTCTTTCAGATATTCCAACATCAAATATTCTTAGATTACAAGATGGTAATATCGAAAATGTTGAAGAAGAGACTTATGCAGGGAATGTACACGATTTACTTGCTAATGATTTTTTCCTAGAAAATGGCTTCATGGGAGAATTCGCAAAGCAAAAAATTAAGGATTTACTAAAATATTTAACATATAATGAAAAGTTAAATGAAACAGAAAGTAATAAGAAGCCAAAATTATTTTGGTCACAAAAGTTAGCTGAAAAATTTATTAAAATAATAGGAGAGCCTTTGTTGAAGTTTGATCTTAAAGAGTTGTATTTGAGTAAGTTTTATAATGAAGAAGATATAGATAATGAAATTGAAAGACTTAAAGAGTTAAAAAAAAATAAAGGAAAATATGATATCAATTAATCAAAATATAATAATTAATATTTTAGAATCAAACGCTCCTGATATAAATAAAATAATAGAAAAAGCAAAGCGATCAGTAATTAATTTTAGAGAAAAATCAGATAAAACTGGAGGAAGAAATAAGCAAAGAATTCCGATACTACTTAGCCCTGAAAATATTGAATATTTAGATTTGTTGATAGATAAATTTGAAGATATTGTAAAATCAAATCCTATAAAAATTAATAAATATAAAGAACAATTCGACAATATTATTTCTGGACTAGAGATGTCAAGAAATCATAAAATTTTTAAAAACGAATTGATTAATCGAATGGGATATAGTAGTTTAAGAAATGATTTCTATGCTAACTATTTTAGGAAAACAGAAATTAAAGCCTGTGTATATTGTAATTCACAATTAGCTGTAACGGTAAAGACTATTAAAGGGATAAAATCTGCAAAATATCAGGTAGACCACTTTTTACCTAAATCAGAATATCCTTGTTTTAGTATTTCATTTTTTAACTTATTACCTGTTTGTGGACCTTGTAATGGTAAAAAAAGTGCTAACTCTGTTGATTTTAACGTTTATTCTGAAGATTCATTAGATTTAAAAGAATCTCCTTTTAAGTTCAAACTCGACAAAAAATCAATTATTTCTTACCGTATAAATGGAATAAAAGAAAAGTTAAAAATTGAATTTATTGACTCTAAAAAAAAAGGTTTTAATGAGAGTTTTGATATTGAAGGGATATATGCTACCCAAAAGGATCTAGCAGAGGAACTTGTGTTAAAGTCTATAATTTATAACAGGAGCTATTTGGAATCTTTGAAAAAATCATTTAATAAATTATATCCAAATAAAATCCCTATGGCAGAAAGACTCTTAGTTGGTAATTACACAAGAGAAAAGGATATCCACAGGAGACCAATGTCAAAATTTACTCAAGACATAGCAAAGCAACTAAAAATAATATAAATTATTATCTTTTTTATTACTTAATTCCACTATTCATAAAACTCACTATACTATCAAAATCATCAAGAAGAAAGTTCGATACTTCTTCCGTTGGGCTCACTGAAAGAGAAGAGAAAATAGACCCTACATTCAAGTTATAAATCAAGTTGTTACAAGTTTTGAACTTAGATATTTTTGATTCGTCTTCGAAAATATCTTTTCTCAACATTTTGACCCTCAAGCTTTTTAAATCACTAAAGACAATGCATTTATTTTTTATTTTCCTGAAATCCAAAACTTTCGGATATTAATGATAGAGAATAACTATTTTTAAAAGTGAAAATTCTAAAACTTACATTATTTACGAATCAGTTAGAATCTGAAAAGGTGTTTTATAATGAAGTGCTGGGGTTTTCATTTTTAGAAAATCACTCGACCTATTTTACAGTTAGGATAGGGTGGAGTGAATTGACTTTTAAAAAAAGTGCACAAGAATACGTATACCATTATTGTTTTTTAATCCCTTCTAATAGGTTAGATAAAGCAATAGTTTGGTTAGAACAACGATTAAATATTATAAAGATTTCGTCTTCTCAGAAAGTTCAACGTTTTGAAGATATGAAGGCAAATTCGGTTTATTTCTTTGACGCTAGTGGAAATATTGCAGAATTGATAGCGATAGATGATTTCTATGCTGCAATGTCAGGTAATTTGATTCAAAGTTTTTCTGCCAAAGAAATTTTAGGAATTAATGAAATTGGAATACCAACATTAGATATTGAAAATACCAATAGTGAATTAGAAGAAAAGTTTTCAACTAAACTCTGGAGTGGGAATACCTATAGATTTGGAACCAATGGTAATAAAGAAGGACGTTTTCTATTACCGAATTATAATATTAAAAAAACATGGTTTCCTACCTCTATAGCAATAAGACCAGCTCCTTTTGAAATTGTTTTAGAAAATGATGACAAGCAGTACGCTTTTGTCTTTGACAACAAACAAATTAGACTTCTGTAATTTATCGTTTTACAACTCGCTTAATCACTCGAAGTTTGTGTGTATGCATTTTGGTTTCAGTATTGAAAATACCTGTATGGTCTAAATGATCGATACGAACATGTCCATGAGCATGAATGATATAGTGATCTTCCATAATGATACCGACATGGATAATATTACCTTCATTATCATCGAAAAATGCTAAATCACCAGGAGTACTTTCCTCAATAAAACTTAAAGCCTCTCCCTGATTTGCTTGTAAAGAAGCATCTCTTTTTAATATATGGCCATTTAACAAGTATACCATTTGTGTAAACCCACTACAATCTATACCAAAATGAGTTTTCCCTCCCCATTGGTATGGTGTATTTAAATAGTTTAAGGCAGTTTCTACAATATTTGCTTTCGGTTGTCTTTCATTAGTGAAGTTTCCTTCGAAAGTATGTCCTAATAACTCTAAAGTATTTAAACTAGCCCCCATCGTTACGGGGATTAATTGCGAGTCTGGTAACTGTACAAAATCGACAAGGTCTGTAACCAATTTTGGCTTTTCTAGAATCAGTCTTTTATAATCTTCCTCCTCGATAAAACGAAACTGATTGTTACTAACCCAACCATCATATTTATCGATATGCAAACGAATGCGGCTCCACTTTTTGCGAACTTCTACTACCTTAAATAATTCACCATAAAGAACCTGAGTTACTTGTTCTGCAGTATCAGCAGGAGATTCTCTTAATGATGAAACACTTAAAAATGCTACTCCGTATTGCATAAAAAAAGAAGACTAGGACTATGCCTTAAAATTTGGGTTTTCAATTATTACTGCCGATGCGCCTCCGCCACCATTACAAATCACTGCTGCACCGTATCGACCATTTTCGTTTTTCAACGCGTGCGCTAAAGTAGTTAAAATTCTTGCACCAGAACATCCTAAAGGGTGTCCAAGTGCAACACTACCGCCATAAATATTTAACTTTTCTTGTGGAATATTCATTTTTTGTTGATTAGCAAGGGCTACAACAGAAAAAGCTTCGTTAATTTCGAATAAATCGATGTCATTTACAGTGAGAGCTATTTTCTCTAAAGCTTTTGGTAATGCCAAAGAGGGTGCTGTTGTAAACCATTTCGGTTCGTGTGAAGCATCAGCATAACTAATAATGTTAGCGAGTACTTCTTTATTATTTTTGTTTGCAAAGTCTACAGAACTCAATATAAGGGCAGCAGCACCATCATTTAATGTCGATGCGTTGGCCGCGGTCACAGTACCATCTTTACTGAAGGCAGGTCGAAGCTTAGGAATCTTATCAAAAAACACATTCGAAAATTCTTCGTCCATATCGATAACAATATCTCCCTTTCTATTGGCGATGGTTACCGGAGTAACTTCGTTAGAAAACTTGTTATTCGTCCATGCACTCGAGGCTTTTGTATAGGATTCAATAGCAAATTTATCTTGCTCTTCTCTAGTTATATTACAACTGTCAGCGCACATATCTGCAAATTGTCCCATGGTTTGACCATCGAAAGCATCCGATAGGCCATCCTTTAACAAACCATCTATAAAGGTTGTATGTCCAAATTTTGTTCCTTTTCGGTGTGGTAAATAATGAGGGATTTGACTCATATTCTCCATACCACCCGCAACGACAATTTCATTATCATCTAATAAAATACTCTGAGTCGCTAGTATTACAGCTTTTAGACCACTAGCACATACTTTATTTATCCCAGTACATGGTACGGTGTCAGGAATACTAGCTTGCAAAGCACTTTGTTTTGTAGGTGCCTGTCCACAATTAGCACTAATTACATGTCCCATAAATACTTCATTCACCATTTCAGGCGAAATTGTTGCTTTTTCTAGAGCAGACTTTATAGCAATGCTTCCTAGTTTAGGAGCATCTACAGTAGATAACCCTCCTAGAAATGAACCAATAGGAGTACGTTGTGCACTTAATATGGCTACTTTTTTTATCTTTTTTAAACCCATATCTCTAATATACAGAAAAGTGTGGAGACTTTGAATGTTGAAAATAGCGTAATGTATTAAAGATCGAATGGATGTAGGATAGTGTAGTCATCTCAACGAAAATCTGTAATATTAAATAGTCAATTAATAGCTTTGTTTTAAATTCGTGATATGAGCGATTTTAGAGATAACTTCTACCGTCAACAACCTTTTTTATACAAATTGGTCATTTTTATACTGACTACAGTGTTGATGGTGTATCTATTTCCTAAAAAGGGAAAATTTAAATATCAGTTTAGCGTAGGGAAACCATGGCAGTACGAAAATTTATATGCTCCATTCGATTTTGGAATTTTAAAATCAGAAGACGATATATCGAAAGAAAAAGAAGCGCTACAAAATGAAGCAATACCATATTTTGATATTGATACTATTGTGGCTTCTAGAGTACAATCGAAATTAAAGAAAACTTATGTCGAAGTCTTTAAAGATTCTATATTTCAGGAAAAAGAGATTTATCAGTTTATAAGTAGAAAATTAGAAAAGATTTACGAGAGTGGAATTTTAGATAAGAGATATACATATAGTAACGATAAACAAGTTTACAAAAAGACCGGAAATACCGTTAGTGCTGTTACTTATGGTAGCTTTTTACAGATGAGTACCTTGTCTGGAGTGTTGACTAAAGGTATAGATACAACGCTTTTTCCGTCTAAAGACAAATTATTGTTTTTGTTTTACGAAATAGTAGAGCCTAATGTTAAGATCAATACATTATTGACAGAAGAGACTATTGACGAAGCTCTAGCTAAAGTTTTGATTACACGCGGAAGTGTAGAAAAAGATGCGCGTATTATTGCGAAGGGAGAAACGGTAGACTCGAATAAGTTTCAAATCTTAAAATCATTACAATTACAATACGAATCAGAATTGTGGTCGAAGAGCAATAAAAGTCTAATTATTCTAGGGTATAGCCTCCTTGTTGCTTTAGCAATGATGATGTTGTTTCTATTCATTCGAAAATATAGAAGTGAAGTTTACGAAAATACTACGAAGTTAACCTTTGTGCTTTTCAATATGCTATTAATGGTATTGTTAACGACTTTAGTGGTTAAATTCAATCCTATTTATGTGTACGTAGTACCAATTTGTATTCTCCCTTTAATAATTAAAGCTTTTTTCGATGCTCGTTTAGGATTGTTTACGCATGTAATTACAGTTTTAATACTCGGGTTTATTGTGCCTAATAGTTTCGAATATATGTTTTTACAGATTATTGCAGGGATTGTTACGATCTTAACAGTTTCAGAACTGTATAAACGTGCTAATCTCTTTATATCTGTTGGGCAAATTACACTCGTATATTTTCTTGCATTTTTGGCATTTCATTTTATTCAGCAAGGAGGTTTAGAGAGTTTAGAAGAATTAAGACCATTATTGTTCTTTATACTTTGTGGTTTTGCTACCTTAATTGTACATCCATTAATATATGGTTTCGAGAAAATATTTGGACTAGTTTCCGATGTATCTTTGTTAGAATTAAGTGATACCAATTCAGAATTATTAAAAGAATTATCGAATAAAGCACCAGGGACATTTCACCATTCTCTAAATGTTGCGAATATAGCAGAAGCCGCTGCAAACGAAGTAGGGGCGAATGCAATGTTAGTAAGGGTAGGAGCTTTGTATCATGATGTAGGAAAAACTAAGAATCCAACTTTTTTTACAGAAAACCAAGTAAATGGCGTAAATCCTCACGACAATTTGTCACCACAAGAAAGTGCTAAAGTGATTGTAGGGCATACCATTAATGGAATCGAAATTGCTAAGAAATATAAATTGCCAGATCGAGTTATCGATTTTATTCGTACTCATCATGGGACAAGTAAGGTGTATTATTTTCTAAAAAAGGCTCAAGAAGAAAATCCTGAGGTTGATATTTCGGAATTTCAATATCCTGGACCGATACCTTTTTCTAAAGAAACCGCAATCTTAATGATGGCAGATAGTGTCGAAGCCGCTTCAAAAAGTTTACAACAACCTACGAGTTCGTTAATCGATAATTTTGTAGAGAAGATTATCGATAAACAAATGAGCGAAGGTCAATTTTTAAATGCAGATATCACATTTAAGGAAATCCAGCAAATTAAAAAAGTAATGAAGCGTAAACTGAATAACATTTACCATTTGCGCGTAGAATATCCGGAATAAATTACTGTTGTATTGTCCATGAGGGTAATGAGTTTTGTTAAGGTTGCAATTAAGAGGTAATGGAGTTCTTTTTTTGATAGTTAGAGAATTTTAAATGTAAAATGCTGTTCTTTTCTTATCGTATATGTTGTTATTCGTATCGACTGTTTATTTGTATAAAGACAACATTATTCCCGTTATCTCGTTTTCTTACCTAGGGTTCTTTTAGTATTTTAGAAGCCGAAATCATTTAGATCTCTTATGAATAAATTTTTGCTACTTTTTATACTATTTCTGGGGTTACTATCAATTGATAAAGCACATGCACAACTTCCGCACTGTTGCAAGAACAAAGTACATATTAGAAAGCAGCGAAAAAGAGCACCAGGGGCTTTAGTAGGAGTAAAGGGTAAAAACGATAATAGGTCTTATAAAAGACAAGAAAAAGATAGGGCAAAAGCTTACAAGGAAGCAGAACGTAAAAAGAAATTAGCTGCTAAAGAGGAAAAAGAAAAGGCAGCACAAAAAGTAAAGGATTCAATTGCCAATATAGGAATTAAGGATAAAAAGCCTAAAAAACCTCTAACTACCGATGAAAAAGTGCAAAATGCCTTAGACGAGATATTTAAGGAAGAAGAAAAGAACCTCGAAGATGAATAAGTAGTTTTCTGTATTATAGATTTGCTGATAATAATTTTGTAGAAGGAGGCTAAGTTGTTTTATGCTAGTACAAGGTAAAAAAATAAGTATAGTCTTAGTTGTGGTTGTTTTTTAACGCAAGAATAGTGAAAAAGAAACGGTATATATCACTAGCATCCGAAAATTTAGAATATATAGATCGTTTCACTGAAAGAGAATAGAAAATAGACTTTTATATCAATACATTTGACGTTTTCGCTTAAGAATTTTTTAAGTCATTTTAGAAAATACATTTTCTGAAATTTTTAGCTTCAAAAACCTACAAGACATTTTACATAAAATACTTTATGTTAATACCATTTCTAAAACTTTCGGATACTAGATTGTTGGTAAATGGTATTAAGCCTTTAGTGTAAGCCTAGTCTATTGTTTCTCAAACAAGTTGACTAGTCCTAAAAAACAAAAGGCTGTCTAAATAAATAGACAGCCTTTATTATATCGAGATATTATATTAGTTTTTGAAATAAAATTACTTTACTTGGTTAACGATCGCTTTGAACGCCTCTGGGTTGTTCATAGCTAAGTCAGCCAACACCTTACGGTTAAGCTCAATGTTGTTAGCTTTTAATTTCCCCATAAATACAGAGTAAGACAATCCTTCTTGTCTTGCACCTGCGTTAATACGAGTAATCCATAAAGCTCTGAAAGTTCTCTTTTTATTTCTACGGTCTCTATAAGCGTATGACATTGCTTTGTCAACCGCATTTTTAGCTACAGTCCAAACGTTTTTACGACGTCCGAAGTAACCTTTTGCTTGTTTTAAGACTTTTTTTCTACGTGCTCTTTTAGCAACTGAATTTACTGATCTAGGCATAATTTAATTTTTTTAGTAGCAGGCGATTCAGATATACTGAATTCTTTGATTGGTAGCCCGACTCCTGGGTTTTACAAAATTTTAACCGAATGAAATAAAACGGTAATTACTTTAAACGTAATTGTTGTTTTATATTCGCTTCATCGCTTTCGTGCACTAATCCTGAGTGCGTTAAAGCTAGCTTACGTTTCTTTGACTTCTTAGTTAAGATGTGACTCTTAAACGCGTGCTTTCTTTTTAATTTTCCAGTACCAGTAAGCTTAAAACGCTTCTTAGCACTAGATTTAGTTTTCATCTTAGGCATAATATCCTCTTGGTTTTATATATAAATCTCGATATATACTTTTTAAGATAGCTAAAAGCTATAGGCTGTAGGGCATATTTAGTACCAACAACAAATAACTAGTAACTATTTTGCTTTTTTAGGAGCGATAAACATAATCATACGTTTACCTTCAAGCTTAGGCATTTGCTCTACTTTACCAAGATCTTCTAATTCTTGTGCTAGTTTTAGTAACAAGATTTGTCCTTGATCCTTGTAAATAATAGAACGTCCTTTAAAGAATACATAAGCTTTCAATTTAGCACCTTCCTCTAAAAACTTAATGGCATGTTTCTTTTTAAATTCGTAATCATGCTCGTCAGTATTAGGGCCAAAACGAATTTCTTTTACAACCACTTTCGAAGCTTTAGCTTTTAGGGCTTTGTCTCGTTTCTTTTGCTCGTAAAGGAACTTTTTATAGTCCATTATTTTACAAACAGGTGGATCGGCTTTCGGAGAAATCTCGACTAGGTCTAATTCCTGCTCCTCAGCCAAAGCTAATGCTTGGCGGGTTTTGTATATACCTACTTCTACATTATCTCCAACTAAACGAATTTCAGGCACACGAATTTTATCATTAATTCTGTGCGGATCTTCTTTGATCTCTCTGACAGGTCTTCGGGTTCTTTTTCTACGAATTGCTATGGCGTACTAAATTTTAGGTTAATATATAAAGTTCTAAAGTATAAATATTTGACTACAAAAAGGTCAAATAGTTTAAAATTAAAAACTTTTTAATGTTTGATTAATTTCTTCTTTGATCAACTTCGCAAAATCTTCGATCGTTAGACTTCCAATGTCGCCTTTGTTTCCATGTTTACGTACCGAAACTTTAGCTTCTTTCTCTTCGTTTTCACCGATAATAAGCATATATGGATACTTGTTCATCTCAGCTTCACGAATTTTCTTACCGATAGTTTCGTTTCGATTGTCTACAAGACCGCGAATTTCGTAATTTTCTAACTCATTTAAAACTTTTTCAGCATAATTTTCGTATTTCTCACTTAAAGACAGTATAATGAACTGCTCAGGCATTAACCAAAGTGGGAAATTACCCCCTGTATGCTCTAAAAGGATCGCAATAAAACGCTCTAAACTTCCGAAAGGAGCACGGTGAATCATTATCGGACGATGCAGTTCGTTATCAGAACCTTTATAAGTAAGGTCGAAACGTTCTGGTAAGTTATAATCTACCTGAATCGTACCTAATTGCCAGCTTCTTCCTAAAGCATCCTTCACCATAAAATCTAATTTGGGGCCATAGAAGGCAGCTTCACCAGATTCAACGACATAGTCTAGGCCTTTAGCCTCAGCAGCTTTAATAATTGCTTGCTCTGCCTTTTCCCAGTTTTCAGCTTCTCCGATATATTTTTCGGGCTTTTCCATATCACGAACAGAAACCTGTGCCGTAAAGTTTTCGAAGCCTAAAGAACCGAATACATATAGTACAAGGTCAATTACATTTTTAAACTCTTCATCTAACTGATCTGGTGTACAGAAGATATGTGCATCATCCTGAGTAAACCCACGAACACGTGTCAACCCATGTAGCTCTCCACTTTGCTCGTAACGATATACGGTACCGAATTCGGCATAGCGCACAGGTAAATCACGATAAGACCAAGGTCCACTTTTGTAAATTTCACAGTGGTGAGGGCAGTTCATAGGTTTTAGCAAGAACTCTTCTCCGTCAGCTGGAGTACTGATAGGTTGAAAACTATCTTCTCCGTATTTCGCATAGTGACCCGAAGTCACATACAATTCTTTTTGTCCGATATGTGGTGTTACCACCATTTCGTAACCTGCCTTTTTCTGAGCCTTCTTTAAAAACTGCTCTAAGCGATCGCGTAATGCGGCACCTTTAGGCAACCATAAAGGTAAACCTTGTCCCACACGTTGCGAGAAGGTAAACAACCCTAATTCTTTACCAAGTTTTCTGTGATCACGACGCTTGGCTTCTTCTAAAAGCGCTAAATATTCTTTTAGCTCCTTTTGTTTCGGGAACGAAGTACCATAGATACGGGTTAACTGTTTGTTATTTTCGTCACCACGCCAATAAGCACCGGCAATATTCATTAGCTTCACCGCTTTGATGTATCCGGTGTGTGGTAAATGACCACCACGACATAAATCAGAAAAATCGTCGTGATGACAGAAAGTAATTGTTCCGTCTTCCAGATTTTCGATTAATTCTACTTTATACTCGTTTCCTTGATCTTTATATTTCGCTAATGCATCTGCTTTAGAAATCGGTTCTAAACGGAACTCGTGTTTACCACGAGCGATTTCTAACATTTTGTCTTCGATCTTTTTAAAGTCCTTGTCCGAAATAGTTTGTTCTCCCAAATCTACATCGTAGTAAAAACCATTTTCAATGGCAGGTCCGATACTCAATTTAACTCCTGGATATAGCTGCTCTAAAGCTTGGGCTAATACGTGAGCCGAAGAGTGGCGAAAAGCTTCTTTCCCTTCCTTGTCCTTCCAAGTAAATAAGGTTAAACTACCATCTTGGGTTAGTGGGGTAATGGTTTCGATGGTTTGGTTTTCGAATTTTGCAGAAATTACATTTCTAGCCAAACCTTCGCTAATGCTTTTAGCTACGTCCATTGCTGTAGCTCCGCTTTCAAATTGTCTTACAGAACCATCTGGTAGGGTTATGTTTATCATAATTACTTAGAAAAATTAATGCCTTTCGACTACAAACTCGAAGGCTGTTTTTTGTTTCGCGCAAATATAGCTTGTTTACATATATATAATACACACCTACGAATCCTTTTCGAATGATTTTTTCGTTACCAAATAATAAAGTATTCTATTGAGGGTTTTAATCTTGATTTTACTGTGTACTATATAGGTGTTTTATGTATAAAGAAATATGGTAGCATATCTATAATGAAGTAAAGTTATAGGTTCTACGGTATGAATTATTTCAGTAAACTGTCATTCCCAAGAAGTCGAGAACCTCCTCCGAAAAGAGAATGTTTTCATTTTTTTAGGGATCTAAATTTCTAGAGTAGCAGACTTTACTGAGATTACGATTGTAATCTATGGAGTGACGTTGGGATGAAAAAAGTATACCTAGCGTTTTTTTAAGAATAGAAGATGTCTAAAAGAGTTGTTAAAGTCTCCGCCTATTAGAAATAGAAGTCTAAAATTCACCTCACGACTATATGTTTATAGCTAGCAAGTATTTTCAGAAATAAGAGTTGGCATTACAATTGTAATTACTTCCATGGGTAGAAATGAAATTTAATATTTTTTTAATGTAAAATGTCTTAAAAAGTAATAACTTAGTATTAGAATTCTTTTATAAGATGCATCGATGTTTCATTTTTGATGCGTTTGATTCAGATAGGTTTTGGAAAGATAATAACTTAGAAATTTCTAAAAAAAAAGCTTGCTGACTAAAGATTCTATTGTATTTTTATCCATGTATTTGGTTGATAATTAGATGTTGAGAGTAAAGGTTTTATAGTGTAAAAACTAATGTTCGGTTATAATTTTGTCAAGGAACAAATTTTTAAAACAACCCTACATGAAAACTATAAAATTAATCTTAGCCGCTTTATCTATTTTATCATTAACAGTAATTAGTTGTTCGCCAGATACAGCAGACGTACAAGAAAATAATAATTCAGAGAATGTGTCTAATTCAGAGACATTTTCACCCAATAGTCCTAGGTCAGGTCACATACCTACTAGGTAATAAAAAACGAAAATGAATAAAATAGAAAAAAACATACGAGCTAATGATATTTTAATAAGTCATAATGCTCGTATGTTTTTTTCGTTTCTAGTATTACTGTCTATTGTGCCTCTTGTGTGGGGGTTACCAATAGAATACGTTGAAGAAACCTATTATGGGTTTGGATCCAAAAAGCTTTTTTTTGATTATTTCGGCATAATTTTAGCGCCTATAATCAGTTCTATTGGGCTGGTTTGTGGGGCTTACAGAAGTTCTATTATCCCTGTCCTCTTTATGTATTTTGTCGATATTTTTTGGTTGTTTAATCCAGGTTTAGATCATTACAATATTTGGAATCTTGTTTATTCTTTAGTCTGTGTTATTTCATTATGTGGTTTATACCATATTCTAAGAAATGTATCTTTTATTCAAGATCAAAACCATATTAGGGCAAAAGCAGAAATTGATAAGATCGAAGAAAAGCGTATTGCTATCGAGAATGATAGTAAAAAGCTAGAAGAGATGATCGAAAAATTAGAATCACAAGCATAAATTATCCAACCTATGAGTAACTTATTACGCATTGTAGCAGAAGCACATAGAATTATGGAGAAGACTCGTCAGATAGAGGAGCGTGTAAAGGCACTCGAATCTGAAGCGGACGAGGCTTGTGAAAATAATAAAAAACGTGTAGAAGGTGCCGAAGGGCAAGCAATTGGAGATTTAGTCTTTAATGAAGAAGAAAAAAATGATCTAGTCGAGCATTTAGGCGTAGATAGTATCAATAACTCGGGTATTGTCTTCTCGTTAGCACAACACAATTATATAAGCGAAGAAGATACAATACTATTAAATAAAAGACTTGCATTTAGAATGGCTAGATAAGCTAGAATTTTTTCCCACCATTTTGATCGAGTATTGTACAGGAATCTCAATAAAATTTAGAACTTATTTTATGCACTAGTATCCAAAGGTTTAGAGTGTAGATCGTTTCACTGAAAGAGCATAGAAAATAGACTTTTATATCAATGCATTGGACGTTTTGGTCTAATACATTTAAACCATAAAATGCAACATATATTAAGTTTACTTTTCTACTTTTTCTTCGTTTCAAAATGAAACCGTAGCTATTGCTATGCTTTAATTTTATGCCTTGAAAAAGCGAAAATTAATTCTAAATATTTATGCCGCATTTTAGGGTTTAAATCGTATTACACTCCGAATTGAGTAAAGTGATGATCTAGATGTTTGTATTCTAATTGTCCCCATTGTTCGTGCGTAAATTTCCCGAAAAACGGATGTGGATTCCAAGATTCACGAGTTTTTAGA
>CALFUO010000173.1 GCA_937929895.1 uncultured Aquimarina sp. | reverse complement strand
GAAACTTTTATGGAAGAATACAAAGAAGCCACAACTTAAAAACAAATAATCATCATACATAGAAAGCCTCTTCATTGCATTTTGAAGAGGTTTCTGTTTTATAATACAATTTATCAATAATAATTTTGCATTTAGCTAGCTTCTTTTTCTACTATTGCTTTGCTAAAAAAGTAAAACAATAGCGAATACTATTCTGAAATTTTACGCCTTGAAAAAGCGAAAATTAATTCTAAATATTTATGCCGCATTTTATGGTTTAAATCGTATAATTCTTTTCGAATCTGAATTTAAAAAATGGGGTCAACCTGAAAAACTGTGGAGAACTACTTTTTTAAAAAAAACTACATCATACTCGACTGACTGATAAAGAAAGAAAAAGTAGCACCTTCCCAAAATCCACAATCATCTCTTATTGAATATTTAATCTCATTATTGATAGAGACCCCTTTATATTTCCTATTGAAATTCAATTAGTTACGAATAACATAAAACTTTTAGAACTTTTTTTATAATCTCTTCACAAACCAACAAAGAACCGCTCTCTTAAGTAAAATTTACTAAAATAGCTAGCAATTACATCCATTTTATTGTCTAATATTTTCTCGACACTCTTAACTTAAGATACTCCTGAAGTCTTCTTATATGAGACAACTAAGCTTTCACTACCATTTTAGCGGCTAATCCTTTCGTTTTTTCCGTTACCTCCTTTATATCTTTACCTAAATCATCGTAGCACACTACAACTGCCATTCTTCTATTAGGACGACTCGATGGTTTTCCAAAAACTCTAAAATCAGTTTTGGATTCGCCTGTAATTTTTTCAACACCCAACACTTCTGGGTTTTCTGAATGCTCTTTTGCCAACACTACAGCCGAAGCTCCTATACGCTCTTGGGTAATTTCACCTATAGGTAATCCTAAAATCGCACGTAAATGCAATTCGAATTCATTTAAGTTCTGAGTATTTCCTAAAGTTACCATTCCTGTATCGTGAGGCCGAGGAGAAAGTTCTGAGAAATACACACCTTCATCAGCCACAAAAAACTCTACACCCCAAATACCAGAACCCGTTAAAGCTTCTGTCACTTTTGCTGCCATATCTTTCGCCTCTTCTAAATGAGCTGAATTCATTGGTGTAGGCTGCCAACTTTGTTGATAATCTCCACCTTCTTGCACATGACCTATCGGGGGACAAAATAAAGTTTCTCCATTATTTTGAGTCACTGTCAATAATGTAATCTCGTAATTAAAGTTCACAAAAGCCTCTACAATAACTTCTGCAACATCACCTCGAGAACCTTTCTGAGAATAGTTCCATGCTTTTTCTATATCTCCTTCCGATTTAATTGTACTTTGACCTTTTCCACTAGAAGACATTAAAGGTTTTACCACACAAGGAATCCCAACTTCTGCTACTGCTTTTTCTAATTCCTCTACAGAAGTTGCGTATCTATAATCTGCGGTTTTGAGACCTAAATCTTTGGCCGCTAAATCACGAATTGCTTTTCTATTCATGGTATAGTTTGCTGCTTTGACAGACGGCACTACAGTATACCCTTGTTCCTCGTAAGTATAAAAACGTTCTGTGCGAATTGCTTCAATCTCTGGAACGATAAAATCTGGCTTATGTTTAGCTACAACGGCATCCAAAGCGTCACCATCTAACATATTAATTACTTCAAATCCATGAGCAACTTGCATTGCTGGTGCATTTTCGTAACTATCTACTGCAATTACTTTTTGCCCAATACGCTGAGCAGCAATCACAAACTCCTTCCCTAACTCTCCCGAACCTAGTAGCAATATTTTCGCCATAACAACAATTTGATTTTATATAAAAGTATATAATTAACACTCGTTAACAAAACGTATTTCACAAAAACAAAACAACCTATAAATCAATCTCTTAAAAATTTGTTTTTTAATAAAAATATAACCAACAACAATACATTGCCAAAACCAAAAAGTCTCTTAAATCCTAACAAACTCGAGAAAAAGAACCTAATTTTGCAACACATAGAGGAAGAAGTAAAATGAATTGTTTATTAACTGGAGGAACTGGAATCGTAGGAAGTCATATTTTGTTTGAATGGCTTCATAAAGCCCTTGTCGAAAAAAGTGTCGGAAAGATATATACCGTGATTCGCAAAACTTCTATTTCTTCTGAGGATAGGCTTCTTCAAATTTTGAATGACGCTTCGAGACCTGATTTCATGAATCGCTTTTCTATTGAAGATTGCCTTTCTAAGATTGAAGTAATCTCTAGTGACCTAAGCTCTTTAACCACTTCTAAGCTTTCCTCGTTCAAGATCAATACCATTTTACATTGTGCAGGAAACACAAACTTACAAGACACAGCAATAAGTGCCGAAGAAGTTAAAAAGCAAAACTTTAGTGTTACTCAACACTTATTACATATTCTTCCTCAAAAAATTTCTCGATTCTTATACATCAGCACGGCTTTCTCTTTTGGTATACAGGAAAACGAGGTTTCCGATCAGATAGAAAACCATAAGGTTACTGATTTCCGAAATCCGTACGAAGGCTCTAAATACGAATCTGAAATACTAGTAAAAGAATTTTGCGAAGCAAATAACATCAATGCCCAAATTCTGAGACCTAGTATCGTTTGTGGTCGCCTACTAGAAGCTCCTTTTTTCGCCACACCCAAATTTGATGTTTTCTATAGCTGGCCTATTTTTTTACATCGTTATGCAAAAAAATGCTCGGATACTTTTAGAATCTGGATTGACAAAGCGAGTGGACTTAATATTGTTCCTGTAGATTTTGTCGCGAAGACTATTTTACACGCCTATTTAAATCCTGATTTAAAAGAAGTAAATATTGTTAACCCTAAACCTATTCTACACAGAGAATACATGGGCAAGGTATTGAAAGCATTCGGGATCGAAAATTTTGAATACGTTTCTGAAAAACCAATGAATCTAAACATGTTCGAAGAACTGTATTACAAAACTGTAGGACAGGTTTTCGAAAAATACGTTAGCATCCCTGACCTACGATACGAAGCCACCCAAATCAAGCAATTGATCAAGGAATTCAATTTAGATGTATCTTTAGGAGTTCATCAAAACTTTATGAATTTAATAGAGCACTCTATTGAGAAAGAATTCAAAAAAAGCTATATTTAAATATCTTTCTACTAGCACATAAAAACAGAAACAAAATAGTTTCGACATCAGCCTTTTTTCTTTAAAACAAAAATTAAAAGCTATTTGTACAACATATGGCAAAGAAGAAGATTCTAATATTTGGAGGAAGTGGATTTCTTGGAAACGCACTTTACAAAGAGTTGAATTCATATTTCAACACATATGCCACTTTTTGCACCCCAAATTCTTCTTTAGAAAAGAATCAAAAGTTTTACGCTTTCGATTTTGAAAGCGAACCCGTATCTATTCTATTAGGAACATTAAAACCTGATATTATTATTTCTGCTGTTCGCGGGAATTTTACGTCGCAAATTCATTTTCATAATGAACTTATTTCTTGGACTTATCGAAACGGCACTAAAATTGTATTTCTAAGTAGTGCAAATGTATTCGATCGCTTTACCAACTATCCTTCGTACGAATACGACAAAACATTAAGCGAGAGTGTATATGGTCATTTTAAAATCAAAATCGAAAATGCGTTAATGCGCTTACCGCTTCAGAAATATGTAATCGCAAGGCTACCGATGATTTACGGATATGACTCAGAACGTATTCAAGAGATAAAAACACTACACCACCTAAAGATTCCGATAGAAGTATTCCCCAATGTAGTTACCAATGCTACTACAGTCTCTAGATTTACTCAGCAAATGCACTACATCATTAATCGAGATGAAACAGGTATTTATCATTTAGGAAGTAAAGACTTGACCCACCATGGAGATCTCATCGAAGGTATTTGCAAAAAATTATCCCTAGAAAATACAATATTTAAACAAGTCTTCGATAGTAATGAGGATCGTTATTTAGCCGTACTCCCTAAGGACAATTTACTTCCGAAAAATTTACAGTTTACTATCGACGACGTTATCGAAGAAAGCATGAAAGTTTAATTTTTCAATACTATAAAAACATGATTATACAAATCTGCTAATGATTTCTCTGTATGTTTTTTAGTTTTAAAAGGTACTAATTTATCTATAAAAATTCTCCAACTAGCATCTTCAAAAATTCCTTTAAGCTTATCTCTTTCTACTTTTGCAGAAAACCTAGACTCAAAAAAATCTTTCTCTCTTTCTTTATATAGCAACTTACTTTGTCTCACAATTAATTTTTCTTTCGAGTTCTCTATAACAAAAGAGTCTACAGAATCTATCGGTATATTACCTATTAGAGAAAAATTCACCGTAGCCATTGCATCATTTTCGCGAAGTGTAAAATCTAACTTTAATTTTTCTATATCATTAGAAAAGCCAATAGGTTTAATAAAATACTGAGTCCCCTGTTCTCCTAAATAGAATGTTTCGAATAGTTTTTTTCCTGTTTTACTAGCACCTTTAGGCTTTAAGGTAGCACAATTGGTAAACAAAACGATAAGACTACTTACCACAACTAATTCTAAGTATTTTTTCTTCATATCAAAAATCAAGATAATATATGTTAGTGTTTTCCTATCCTACTTATAAATCCCGACAAGGATAAAGTATTTTCTAAAACTTTCTTTTTATCGGTAACTGCCAAAATATAAATCAGATTATTCTCTATACGTTCTGCAAATTCAACAATATATTGATTTTCCTTATTATATATCTTGTAAGAAATATTATTCTTTTTTTCTTTTTTTACTAAGGCATAACTTTCTTCTACAAGATCTTCTTCAAATATTTTGGTGATATACTTACCATAAGGCAACCCTATAAAAAAACGATAATCCCCATGCTCGACTGTTCGGTATAATGGGATCTGATGCGTATTCTCTTCCTTAAATAAAGAAAAATAGTCAGTTATTAAAAAAGCTGATTGTTTTCTATTTTGAATTTCTCCTTCGTGCAAGGAAATCCCCACCCCATTAGGTAAAGTTATCCTCGTATTTGTATCATATTGTCTACAAGATGAAAAAAGCACAACAAAAACAATAAGTAAACATTTATTCATAACAACTTAATAAAACAAGAGCCGCTCATAACAAGCAGCTCTTAAAAATAAATTTCACTAAAAATTACTCTCCAGTAACAATTGTCTCGTAAGTAACAATAAAGTTAAGAAGACTTGTTGTTTTAATATCAACAGTCGAAATTTTTGAAATCCCAGCACTTTTTGCTGCTTTTTTGATACTTGCATCTTGGTCGAAAAATAAAACTCCCAAATAACCTGTTGCTTTTGCTGTCCCCACTTTAGACCCAATAGCATTACTTGTTGCTGTTACAGGTAATGTTAATGCACAACTTGTCATCATAGCTGCAGCTCCTAATGCTACAACAGCAGTTTTAATTACTTTGATCATAATAATAATAATAATAATAAATGAAATAGTTAAGTCCTACTCGTATGGCTTTTCGGTACCGCCTTTTTTGTTTTTAAACAAAACGATATAAAAATAACATATAAAAGGGATCTCTCGACATACACCTTAAAATTTATTAAAATACCATTAAAAAAGACCTAAACAAAACAAAATCACAAAAAAAACCAATAATAATTACATTCAACCCAATAAAAAAACTATTAAATCGAAAATATCCCAACAATTAAAAAACCATACCGAATCACACCAATTTTATTTGCTTTTTCTTGATTTTTCTGATTGCTAAACAACAATCATTTATAAAATTCAAAACTTAAAGATGAAAACAACACAGGCTAATGATTTTATTAAGAAACACTAGTATCCTAAAGTTTCAGATTTCAAAAAAACTAAAAAATTTAAATGCTTTTTTTAATGATTTAAAAATCTTGAACGTCAAAATGCTGAAAAAAGATGTTTTCTATGACGAATCAAAAAAACTGAGTTCAAAACTTGTAACAACTTGATTTACAAAATCTATTTTCTCTTCTCTTTCATTGAAACGGTCTTTATTCTAAAGTTTCGGATACTTGTGATTAAGAAACTAAATTTTCAAAAGAAATACAACCGTATCGAGCAATATTAAACTCAAAATACCATTTCAATATTTATTAACAAATTTGCTTTCCCGTAGCCTTCTGCTTATGTTTGTATTTCGATTAAAAAATATTCCATGGGAAGAGCATTTGAGTTTCGAAAAGCTAGAAAAATGAAGCGTTGGTCAGCTATGGCTAAGACGTTTACGCGTATCGGAAAAGACATTGTAATGGCAGTAAAAGAAGGTGGACCAGACCCCGACGCTAACTCTCGTTTACGTGCTGTAATACAAAATGCTAAAGCCGCGAACATGCCCAAAGACAATGTTGAGCGTGCTATAAAAAGAGCTTCTGACAAAGATCAAGGTGATTATAAAGAAGTACTATTCGAAGGATATGCACCTCATGGGATTGCTGTTTTAGTTGAAACAGCAACGGACAATAATAACAGAACTGTTGCTAATGTTCGTGCTCATTTTAACAAATGTAATGGTAACTTAGGTACTTCGGGTTCTGTAGAATTTATGTTCGATCATACCTGTAATTTTAAAATTAAAGGAGAAGATTTGGATCCTGAAGAACTAGAATTAGAACTAATTGATTTTGGAGCTGAAGAAATTTTTATAGACGAAGAGGATAATAGCATTATGATTTACGGTCCCTTTGGTAGTTTCGGAGCTATCCAAAAAGAACTAGAAAGTAGAGAAATTGAAATTATTTCTTCTGGCTTCGAAAGAATACCGCAAGTCACAAAACCACTTAGCGGAGATGCATATGCTGAAGTAGAAAAATTATTAGAAAGATTAGAAGAAGATGATGATGTACAAAATGTATATCACTCCATGGTCGAAGCTGAATAATATTTAATATTGCCCTTTTCTAACACATACTTAAACTAACAAACAAAGCTACTTACATGGGAAAAATCATTGCTATTGCGAATCAAAAAGGAGGTGTAGGAAAAACTACAACTTCTGTTAACCTTGCTGCTTCTTTAGGGGTACTTGAAAAAAAAGTACTATTAATTGATGCTGACCCTCAAGCAAATGCTACATCTGGTTTAGGTGTAGATGTTGAAGGCGTTGAGCAAGGCACCTATCAACTTTTAGAGCATACAGCTTCTGCACTAGATTGTATTATCGGAACTAGTGCTCCGAATGTAGATTTGATCCCTGCACATATTGATTTAGTAGCTATTGAAATCGAATTGGTAGACAAAGTGCAACGCGAGTATATGATGAAAAAGGCTCTTGGAGATATAGCGAATAATTACGATTATATTCTAATTGATTGCGCCCCTTCTCTGGGACTTTTAACCCTTAACGCACTTACTGCTGCAAACTCTGTAGTGATCCCTATCCAATGTGAATATTTTGCATTAGAAGGTTTAGGTAAATTACTAAATACGATTAAAAGTGTCCAAAAGATACACAATCCAGATTTAGATATAGAGGGATTATTATTAACTATGTACGATGCTCGTTTACGACTATCTAACCAAGTTGTAGAAGAAGTTACAAAACACTTTAACGATATGGTATTTAAAACTATCATTCAGCGTAATGTACGTTTAAGTGAAGCACCTAGTTTCGGAGAAAGTATTATCAACTTCGACGCAACCAGCAAAGGAGCTCAGAACTATTTAAGTCTTGCAAACGAAATTATAGAAAACAACAAGTAAGGGATATATGGCAAAGAAAGCTGCAAAAAAACAAGCTCTAGGAAGAGGTCTTTCTGCATTATTAAAAGATCCTGAAAATGATATCCAATCAGCAGGTGATAAAAATGCGGACAAGGTAGTTGGGAATATTATTGAATTAGAGCTTGATTCAATTGAAGTAAACCCTTTCCAACCTCGTACAAGTTTTAATGAGGAAACCTTAAATGAATTAGCTACTTCTATCAAAGAACTAGGTGTAATTCAACCTATAACTGTTCGCAAACTAAGCTTTAACAAGTACCAATTAATTAGTGGAGAACGTCGTTTCCGCGCCTCTAGAAAAATTGGCTTAGACACTATCCCTGCATATATTCGTATTGCAGACGACAATGAGTCTTTAGAAATGGCGTTAGTTGAAAACATTCAGCGCCATGACTTAGACCCTATAGAAATCGCACTTTCGTACCAACGCTTAATGGACGAAATAGAACTTACTCAAGAAAAATTGAGTGACCGTGTAGGAAAAAAACGTTCGACTATTGCAAATTACTTACGTCTATTAAAACTAGATCCAATTATTCAAACAGGAATGCGTGATGGGTTCTTGGGCATGGGACATGGTAGAGCGTTAATCAATATCGAAAATATCGATGAGCAATTAGATGCTTACGAACAAGTTATAGAAAAAGGATTGTCTGTACGTGCAACAGAAGAGCTAGTTAGAAGTCTTAATAATAAAAAGAATCCTTCTGCAGGAAAAATAACTATTGTACCTGATTACATCAACAAAGGAAATCAAAAATTCGCCAATTTCTTTGGAACCAAAATTGATATTAAAGCAGCTGCAAACGGAAAGGGAAAAATTACAATCCCTTTTACCTCTAAAGAAGATTTCGAACGCATTCAGAAATTATTGAATCTTGATTAGACTTTTATTCATATTTACAATAACTTTATTTACAAGTAGTGTCTTCGCCCAAGATGACACTACTTTTGTTATTGGGGTCGATTCAGTTCGTATTCAAAAACGAGCAGAAAAGAAAAAAGAACGCTTCGCCAAACGAGAAGCAAGACGTATTAAAAACATTCGTCCTTACAATGCCTTAGCGCCTTCTAAAGCCGCTTTTTATTCAGCAGTGATCCCCGGATTAGGACAAGCATATACAGGAAAATATTGGAAAATCCCTATTATCTACGGAGGGTTAGGAACTAGTGTCGGCATTGCTCTTTGGAACCATAATCGTCAAAATGAAATTCGAGATATTTTTAAAGATCGCCAAAGAGGGATTCGAACAGATCGCTTTATAGATCAACTAACAGGTAGAGAACTAATTTCGGACGAAGGATTAGAAAGAGCGCAAAAAACTTTTGAGCGTCAAAAAGAACTTTCTATTGCTATCTCTGTAGGTTTGTATATTCTACAAATTGTAGATGCCAATGTAACCGCTCACCTTCAACAATATAACTTAAACGATAAGCTTACCGTAGCCCCAAAGATTGACATCGATAACTTAGATACGTCACCTAACTACGGACTAGCTTTGAAATATAATTTTTAGTAAAAAATAGAAGTATATTCGCTTCAAAATAAATTCATAACAAATGAAAATTGCACTTTTAGGATATGGAAGAATGGGTAAAGCTATTGAAAAAATAGCCCTAGAAAGAGGACATGATATAGTTCTTAAAGTGGACGAAAGCACAAAAGAATACGATATTACGACTGCTGATATTGCAATTGATTTTAGTATCCCTACCGCAGCTGTAGGAAACCTAACTACATGTTTCACTAATGGTGTCCCTGTAGTTTCTGGAACAACGGGATGGTTAGATCAATATAATGAAATGATCGAACTATGCAATTCTAATGAAGGAAGTTTTATCTATGCTTCGAACTTTAGCTTAGGGGTAAATTTATTTTTCGAAATCAATAAAAAAGTAGCTCAAATAATGAATCCAATGCTAAATACCTATAGTGTTGCGAGTGAAGAGTTACACCATACTAAAAAATTAGATGCTCCTAGTGGTACTGCTATAACCATCGCAGAAGGTGTCATCGAAAATACTTCTTTAGAAGATTGGAAATTATACGAGGGAGATAAAAAAACATTACCTATTACCGCTAGACGTATCGGAGATATACCTGGTACACATAGTGTGACTTACCACAGTGAAGTCGATGAAATAGAAATTAAACACACAGCATATAACCGCCAAGGTTTTGCTTTAGGTGCGGTTGTTGCTGCCGAATGGTTAGTAGACAAAAAAGGGATTTACGGAATGAAAAACGTACTAGGACTTTAAGAATTAAGAATTAAGAATTAAGAATTAAGAATTAAGAATTAAGAATTAAGAATTAAGAATTAAGAATTAAGAATTAAG
>CALFUO010000172.1 GCA_937929895.1 uncultured Aquimarina sp. | reverse complement strand
ATCTACTATAAAGTGAGTAGAATTGTATCAATTCTGCTAATGCCAACCAGAGCTAGGCACAAAACACAAATTCCGATACCACCATTAGATCAAAATCAACTCAGTTTTACATTCGATTAAAAAACAGGGGATGGCTAATGTAGTTAGACTACAGAGGTTTTTCTTTTACCTAAATTTGCTTTGATCAAGCTAAAATTCAAATTGAAAAACAAACTTTACTTTAACTGGAGTAGCGGAAAAGATGCCTCTATGTCTCTTTTTGTATTACAACAACAGGGCAACTTTGCAATCAAGAAACTTGTAACAACTATTAACAGTCACTATCATCGTGTTTCAATGCATGGATTACGAACGGAGTTGTTAGAAAAACAAGCAGAAAGCATAGGCATCCCTCTTCATAAAATAGAATTACCACGACAACCTTCTATGGAGGATTATACCAGTATAATGAAGACAAATGTCGATTCCTTTCGTAACGAAGGGTTTTCCTATACTGCTTTCGGAGATATTTATCTCGAAGATCTTCGTAAATACAGAGATGACCAATTAAATCCATTAGGAATACAAACAGTTTATCCTATTTGGAAAAAAGATCCTATTGAACTTATAAAACAATTCATCTCCCTTAACTTTAAAGCTATTATTATTTGCGTAAGCAGTGAATTCTTAGACGAATCCTGGCTAGGTAGAGAAATAGATGAAAATTTCCTTAACGACTTACCCGAAAATGTAGATCCCTGCGGGGAAAACGGAGAATTTCACACATTTTGTTATGATGGTCCTATTTTTAATGACCCTGTTGAATTCACTAAAGGAGAAAGCACCTACAGAGAATACAACACCGAATCAATAACATCAGGATTTTGGTTCTTAGATTTACTCTAAGACAAACTTTTATATAACATTTAAACCTTTTTGTGTCTTTTACGTCTAACCATTTTACTATATCGTTTGAAATGAACTAAATTTAGCCTAAACTATGTATTAGAATTTTGACATAAGTATTTGATTTCCTAATATATATTTTTGGTTTAACCGCTAAAACCGCCTCCGATGCTTAAAAGAATCCTACTGATCTGTTTTCTGACTATCATTCAATCAGTCGTACACGCACAATTAAGCAAGAAGCATTGGATATCTCCTATTCATTCACGAGCTACAAATCAGGTAGAGGACCATTATGTTTATCTAAGCACCCCAGAATTAACTCCTTTTGATGTTCTTATAATGGATGGTTCGGGCAATCCATTACCCGGTTCCCCCGTAACTATCTCTCAGTCGAATCCTGTTCGTTTTCAAATAGGAACAGGACAACCTTCTGTAATGTTTTTAGACACATCAGATTTAAATATGGTTCAGCCTGACAAAGGGCTTATTTTAGAAGCTTCTACACCTTTTTATGTTAGCTTTAGAGTACGCTCTTCCTCTCAAGCAGGCTACTTAACCTCTAAAGGTACCATTGGGACTGGAAATAAATTTCGTTTAGGTAGCCTACCTCAGAAACTAGAAAACCAACTTAGAAACTTCTATGCCAGTGTTATGGCAACAGAAGATAACACAGTCGTAACCATTTCTGAATACGACCCCGCTGTAGAGTTTATAACAAACTCTGGAACAATTGGCCCTGATACAATCACAATCACTTTAAATACTGGAGAGACCTACACTGTTTCGGGGTATACTAATGTTACTGCCAATTTAGATGGTTTTGTTGGCGCCTTAGTCACCTCAGACAAACCTATAACTGTAAACACTGGTAATGCACTTGGGTCTATCGCTAATTTTGGTGGTCAAGATTTTGCTATAGATCAGATAGTACCTGAAGATGTTGTAGGCAAAGAATATGCTATCATCGAAGCTGGAGGAACAGCCGCTCACGAAAGACCTATTGTAATTGCTACGGTTAATGGAACAGAAGTATTTATTAACAATAACAGCACAGCATTGGCTACCTTAAATGCAGGTGAGTACATTGAAGTAGATAATAGTTTTTACCAAGGAACTTCTCATCGCAATATGCTCATTTCTTCTACCGAGCCTATTTATGTTTACCAAGGGTTAGCAGGGAGTACCGCTAATAATGCGACTAGCGGAATGAATTTTCTTCCTCCTTTAAGTTGTTTATTACTCCGAGAAGTAAACCTGATTGCTGATATAGATCGTATTGGTAGTACTACCTATGCAGGAGATGTATTTGCGATTACAACCACAGGATCTACTATTTCTATCAATGATAACCCTGTGACTTTAATCCCTGAACCGATGCTTGGCAATCCTGGTTGGGAAACCTACCGAATTTCTGGTTTAAGTGGCAACGTAAAAGTAGCCTCTACTGGACCATTATCTGTAGGACTGTTTGGTTTCGAAGATATTGCGGGGTTCGGAGGTTACTATTCAGGTTTTGGTTTCGATGCAAATGCTGCGGATGTAAAGATCTGTAGTAATGAAACTGGCTTAGTAAACATCCTAGAAAAACTACCCGGAAATCCTCTTTCTGGGGGAACATGGACTCCCGCTTTTGCTTCTGGATCTGATTTTTTTGAACCTGACGTAGACCCAGAAACTTTATATACTTATACCTTTTTGAATGATTGTGCTAATATTATAATCGATGTCAACATTAGCATAACCACATCTCCAACAATTAATGCTGTCGACGATATTATTCTATGCGATGATGCTACTGCTGACGGAATAACTAGTTTCGATTTTACAGCTAATAGAGACAAAGCCTTAGGAACTCAAAATCCAGCTGACTTTACGGTATCTTTTTATCCGACTCAAACCGACGCTACAAATCGTACTAATAGCATAACTAACTTTAACGGTTACAATAATACAGACGGAAATACAAGCACGTCTGAAACCATATACGTAATCGTAACCTCTAACGAAAATGCAGAATGCGTTACTAATATTGAGACTTTTGAAATTAATGTAATATCACAGCCTGTTGCAAACCCTCCTTCTTCAGATAAAATTGTTATTTGTGATAATACTACGTTTGGAAATGATACGGATGGATTAGTAAGCATCAATCTTCAAGACTTAGATGTTGATATCTTAAATGGGCAAGACTCCTCTTTGTTTACCGTTTCTTACCACTTATCGCAATCCAACGCAGATGCTAATAGTTCCCCTTTAACCAAAACAGGATTTATAAATACTAGAAATCCTCAATCCATTTTCACTCGTGTTAGTGCCAATTTTGGAAGTTGTTATGATACTCGAGAATTTCAAATTGAAGTTAAAGAACTTCCAAATATATCGAATCAAAGGTTAGTACAATGTGATTTAGATTTTGAAACTTCTACTACAGATGGTATTACCAGTTTCAACTTATTCGAAGGAGAAGATTTAATTGTGGGTACTGACACCAGTTTGACTGTTTCATTTTTCTCATCTATTTCTAGTGCCAATGTAAACATCAATGCTCTAGAAAAAATAGGTTATAGAAATTCAATACCGTTTTCAGAAACTATCTACGCGAAAGTCACCGGTCAAAATTCCTGCGAACGCATTGTAGAACTAGAATTAGTAGTAAACTCTACCCTCACTGCTATTGTAAACAGAGATACTCAATATACTTGTGATAATAACAGTGAAGATTCAATTGCAGAGGGAACTTTTGATTTAGATACTATCAAGTCAAACCTGTACCCCTCTCAAGACGTAGCTTTTTATAGCACCACCAACAATGCTGCTTTAGAAATTAACGAATTACCTTCTACTTTTACTACTAAGAATACCATTGTTTATACCAGAATCGAAAGCGCTAACGAATGTATAGAATTGCAACAATTCTCTTTAGAAATTAATGTACCTATAGAAATCCCTTTAGAAGACGAATATATCTTATGCAAAGAAAATCCAATCTTGAACCTGGAAGGAAATAATTTAGCTGACACTTTCCAATGGTTTAAGAAAGAAGACTCGAGAGAAGTCTTAATTTCTAATAAAAGAAATGTTACTATTACATCTACAGGGAGTTATATTTTAGAGCAAGGAACAAATTTCGACAACGGTGGCATCAATCAAATATGCACTGTAACTAAAGAATTCACCATTGTAAGTTCGGAAATAGCAACTATTACTTCTATTGAAAAAACTCAACTATCCGATCGCAACTCGTTAACAGTTAGCGTTTTTGGCGATGGTGATTATGAATACAGCCTAGAACTCGTTGCAACAGCCAATGTAATCGGAAAAACTTGGCCGTTTCAAAACAACAATCGATTTGACAACCTTCCTGCCGGAGAATTTATTCTAACTGTAAACGATAAAAATGGATGTGGATCTATTTCTAAAGAGGTCTTTATCCTTGGGCTCCCAAAATATTTCACTCCAAATAATGATGGATTTAATGATCTTTGGCAAATTCAAGGAATTACCAATGCTAACCTAAACGGTTCTATTTTCATTTTCGATCGTTTTGGCAAGTTATTGAAAAAAATAAGCTTCAATAGTCCTGGCTGGGACGGCAAGCTTTACGGGAAACTATTACCAATAGACGAATATTGGTATAAAATGAATATTGATGGTAAATCGATCACAGGACATTTTACGTTGAAGCGATAGTCATTAATACGAAACATTCTATGATGAAAACAAACGTTCTTCCTTTCAGAATACCTATTTTTAGCGCTCTAAAAAGTATCCGTTGAGCATTTTTAAAAGACTTTTTAAAGACACTTTCATCTTTGGTTTGGCAACTGTCATTCCGAAACTTATGAACATCTTACTCTTAAGGTTACATACTAGTGTCTTTAAGCCTACAGAATTTTCGGAAAACACAACCTATTATGTTTACTTTGGTTTTGTCAGTATCTTATTAACCTATGGTATGGAAACTGCTTTTTTTAGATTTTACAGCAAATCGAAACAAAAAAATAGCGTCATAAGCACAGTATCCATTTCTCTATTAGCCACTACTCTACTGTTTTCTATAAGCGTTTATAGCTACCAAGCTTTTTTCGCCGAAAAACTAGAAATCACTCCTCTTCGATTTCGCATGTTAGCCACCATGCTAATTGTAGAGACCTTGTGGGTAGTACCTTTTGCCTATTATCGTATTAAAGGTTGGGCAAAGAAATTTACCATCACTAAATTAGCAGGGGTTTTCCTTTATGTAATTCTAAATTTCTTTTTCTTAAAATACGTTCCCAAAATAAATTTAGACCTTCCCGAATTCTTAATTTTCGAACCTGTGGATTATGTATTTTTTGCTAATACCATGGCTAGTATACTAATTTTTCTATTGGTGCTACCCGTATATTTTAAACAAGAATGGAAATTTGATTTCAGTATATTTCGAGAAATATTAAAATATAGCTGGCCTGTCTTAGTTGCTGGAATAGCCTTCATGATTAATGAAAATATTGATAAGCTTATTTTAGAAGAAAAACTAGGTAAAGATATTATGGGTGCTTATGCTGGGTGCTATAAGCTAGGGCTATTTTTAACCTTATTCATCCAAGCATTTCGAATGGGAGTCGAGCCTTTCTTTTTTAATCAAGCAAAAAGTAAAAATGCTCCACAAACGTACGCTACGGTTATGAAGTTCTATGTGATCTTTGCTTCACTAGGCTTACTATTTGTTATTGTTTTTATTGATGAATTAAAAGCCTTAATGATCAGAGATCATTCTTACTGGCACGCTCTATCCATTGTCCCTATAATTTTATTGGCTAATTGGTGTTTAGGAGCTTACCATAGTCTTTCTGTTTGGTATAAAGTTACTGACAAAACCAAATATGGAATGTGGTTTTCTGTTTTCGGAGCTATTGTGACGCTACTTATAAACTACACTCTCGTAAAGCCCTATGGCTTTATGGTGTCCGCATGGGCTACTTTAGCAGCTTATAGTTCTATGATGCTCTTATCTTATTTTATCGGAAGAAAAAAATACCCCATTCCCTACGATTTAAAGTCAATCCTTTCGTATTTAATTGTTTCATTAACTATCAGCATGGTAGTTTACCTGAATTTCCGAACTATATTTTGGATCAAAGTACTGTCCATCCTAATATTCTTGACAACAATTCTTATTTTTGAAAAAGCAACGATTATACCGATGTTAAAAAAAATGAAGTGATGAAAATAGATATTATTAACAAGTCTGGACATGCATTACCCAGTTATGAAACTTTACTTTCTGCGGGTATGGATCTACATGCTGTAGTAGAGGAGCCTGTAACTTTAGCTCCTATGGAGCGTAATATTATCGGAACAGGTTTATACATGGCATTACCGAAAGGTTACGAAGCTCAAGTTAGACCTAGAAGTGGTTTGGCTGCTAAGAGAGGAATAACAGTTTTAAATGCTCCTGGAACTATTGATGCTGATTATAGAGGAGAGATAGGTGTCATCTTAGTAAATCTAAGCAAAAAACCTTTTATCATCGAAAATGGTGATCGTATCGCACAAATGGTAATTGCTAAATTCGAAAGAGCGCAATGGAATGAAGTATCTGAACTTTCTGAAACAGAAAGAGGAGAAGGTGGATTTGGCAGCACTGGGATATAGAAATTAATTCAGAGTTACGAGGTGCTTTTTATAGTCAAAATCGTATTCTAAACACAACTCTAAATAATACAAAACAATTTATACAGAGCCTACAGTTTGTTGCTTAGGGCTTATAGCTTTAGAAAAAATGAAAATAATTGTACCTATGGCAGGGCGCGGATCTAGATTACGTCCTCACACACTTACAGTTCCGAAACCTTTAATACCAATCGTAGGGAAACCTATAGTGCAACGCCTAGTTGAAGACATTGCCAAGGTAGTGAACCAACCTATAGAAGAAGTAGCTTTTATTACTAAAGAAGATTTCGGAGTAGAAGAGCAATTAAAAGGTATAGCAGAAAACTTAGGTGCTAAAGCATCCGTATACTACCAAGATGAAGCTTTGGGTACTGGTCATGCTATTATGTGCGCCAAGGATTCACTTTCTGGACCGTGCATTATTGCTTATGCAGATACTTTATTTAAAGCGGATTTCGAATTAGATCCAGAAGCAGATGCTGTAATGTGGGTAAAACAAGTTGATAAACCTGAAGCTTACGGTGTTGTAAAACTAAATGAAAAAGACAACATTATCGAATTGGTCGAAAAGCCAAAAGAATTTGTAACAGATCTAGCAGTTATTGGTATTTATTATTTCAGAGAAGGCGAAGCTTTAAAAGCATCTCTTCAAAAAGTATTGGATGCTAAATTAATGCACAGTGGAGAATACCAAATTAACGATGGAATTAAAGATTTAATCGCTGGAGGAAAAGTATTCAAAACTGGCAAAGTAAGCGAATGGATGGATTGTGGTAATCCTGCTGTTACCATTGAGACTAATACACGCATGCTAAATTTTATTCACGAAGAGCAAAGCGAGCATCTTGTAGATAATTCGGTAGTACTTGAAAATTCTGAAATTATTGCTCCTTGTTTTGTTGGCAAAAATGTAAAACTAGTCAATACAAAATTAGGCCCAAATGTTTCTATAGGAAACGACTGTAGTGTCGAAGATTCAGCAATTAGTAATAGTCTAATTCAGAATGAAACTACGATTAAAAATGCTAAATTAGTAGACTCAATGATCGGGAATAAAGCGAGTTACGACGGTAACTTTACAAAAATCAGCATTGGGGATTACTCTAAATTAGATTAAATATATGACCATTATTCAACGTCTTAAGATTCTTTGTTTTTGTAGCTTAACCATAACTATAAGCGCGCAGTCCGTAGACAGTACTAAGACGTTGAATGATATTTCTTCTATTTCTCTTCAGTTCGAAGATCACTTTTACGAAGCCTTAGCCCAGCGTCTAATAGAAAATTGGGATAGGGCTAACCGAGAGCTTGATGCCTGTTTGCGTATTCGAAATGACATTCCTATTTTATATTTAGAAAAAGCAAAAAATTATAAAAGTTTAAAGGACTTTGCTACAGCAGAAGAAAATCTAAACGCTGCACTCGAGTTAATGCCCAAAAATGAGATTCTTCTTCAAGAACTCCAATTGGTACTATTCATGCAAAGTAAGTATAACGAACAAATTTTTGCTTTAAAGGAGTTGGTAGAGATAGACGAACGCTACAAATACGATCTATCTGCTGCCTATACTTATACCAAACAATACGGTGAATCACTGGAAACCCTTAATGATTACAAACAAAATTACAATTTCGATTCTCGAATAGAACATCTTAGAACCCGTATCTATAATCTCTCGAAAGATAAAAACTTACAAATCGTAGATATCGAACGTAAAATTCAAAAAGACAAAAATAACTCGAACCTTTATGTTCGCTTGTTTGAGCTTTATCAGGGCACTAACAATAAAGAAGAAGCACTAAAAGTTTACGAACGATTTAAAGAAAATGTCCCTCGCGCCCCTATGTTAGAGTATGTTGCTTTTATAAAAAGTCTAGACGAAGGTAATACTCTTGCAGCCACTGAGTCGATGACAAAATTAACATCTAATAGTTTTATAGACGATCGCGTTAAAAAGATTGTATTAAGTAAGTTTCGTACTTACGGAAAACAAAACCCTAACTACGACAAAGAGATCAAAAAACTCCCCGAAGAAGCTCCTTCTGTTACAGAAAATCAAAAATTTTTTATGGAGTTGACTTCCTTTCAATTACAAGAAGGTTCTACAGAAAGTCTTTTAGATGTATATCAAAAAAATTTAGAGGTAGATCCTAATAATTTTTCTTTAATTAGAGACACTTTACTTTTACAATTGTATTATAACGAAAGTGAAAAGGCAAAAGAATTAATAGATATAAGTTTAAAGAAATATCCTTCGCAGCCCATATTATACTTAATCAATGGCACCTTATTAACTAAAGACGAAAAGTATACTAAAGCTATTTCAAGTTATCAAGAAGGTATTGATTACATTATTGATAGTCCTGAAATGGAACGTGCTTTTTTCCTTAAACTTGCAGAAGTATATACATTAAACGGACAACCCGAAAAGGCCAAAAAATACCAAACTAAAGGTGATAAAATTTCAATCAATTAGACATATCATTGTCGGCTTAATAGCATTACTCTTTTTTGTATCTAGCTGTAAATCGACAAAAAACACTTCCACAAAAAGTCTTTCAAAAAAGTCTACTCTACATATTTTAGATTCTCACGAAAAAGCTTCGGTAGATTTCGAAACATATACTAGCAAACTTCGTTTAGACTATAATGACGGAAAGAAGCAAGTAAGTCCTTCGGCAACCCTACGTTTAGAAAAAGACAAACAGTTATGGCTTAGTGTCAAATTTTTAGGGTTCACCGTGGCAAAAGCCTATATAACACCAAATAAGGTACAGTTATACGAAAAGCTAGGTCGTCGATATTACGAAGGTGATTTTAGTGCTATCTCTAATTTCCTTGGAACCACAATCACCTTTAAAAGTTTACAAGATTTACTAATCGGACAAAGTATGATTGAACTAAATCCTACTAATGTGGAAATCATTAAAAACGAAAAAGGGAATTTAGATATCTCACCTAGAAAACCTTCTGACAAATATAGTTTTTCATTAACTCTAGATCAATTAAATTATAAGGTAGCTTCCTATTTCGTAGCTCAAAAAGCAAAACAAAGGCAATTAGATGTGGTCTATGAAAGTTATCAAAATATAGAAAACAAACTATTACCGTCTACAATGTTAATTGATGCAAAATCTGCATCTAGTCAAAAAAAACTAAATGTAACTTTCAAGAAAATAATTTTAGACAGTAAACTAACGTTTCCTTTTAACATCCCTTCGGGATATAAACCTTTTCGATTTTAATTTATGAAGAAGTATCTAGTCATACTTTTAGGGTTCATTTTTATTCAAGTTGGAACTGCGCAACAAAAAAAAGCAGCTTTAGAAGCAAAAAAGAAGCACTTTTTAGCAGAAATTACTCGTTTCAAAGAATTAAAAAAAAGTGCATCTAAAAAGGAAAAATCTCTTTTAGAACAAGTCGAAGCATTAAATGCCGAGATACGAGCTACAAAAAACTTAATACAACTTACGAATAGCCAGGCTAATATTCTTCAACGAAAGATTAAAAAAAACACTGAACAAATTAACCATCTTAAGGCAGAGCTTATAGCACTGAAGGGGGACTATGCTGCTATGATTCGAAAGTCATACAAAAGTAAGTCTCAATATAATCGTGTATTATTTCTATTGTCTTCAGAAAACTTCTTACAAGCCTATAAACGCATACAGTACATGAAGCAGTACGCGAATTTTAGAAAGAAACAAGGCGAATCTATCCAAAAGAAATCGAAAATTTTAAAGGTTCTTAATGCTGAATTAAAAGAACAAGAAGTTGAAAAGAAAAAACTGATTACTGAAAACCAAAAGGTGAAAATCGGTCTAGAAAAAGAGCAAGAACAGCAACGCTTACTGGTTAAAAAAATTCAAAAGAACAAAAACTACTACGCGAAACAAATTAGAGAGCAACAGCGCAAAACACGTAGTATAGAACGTCGTATTGAAAAGTTAATTCGAGATGCAATTGCCAAAACCAATAAAAAGGCTGGGAATCGAAAAAACTACAAGACATTTCATCTAACCCCCGAAGCAAAAAAATTAGCTTCTGGTTTTAAAAACAATAAGGGAAAATTACCTTGGCCTGTAGTAAAAGGAAGAGTTGTAAAGAAGTTTGGAAAACAACCTCACCCTATTCTTAGTGGTATCACTATTCAAAATAGTGGTGTGGATATCGAAACCAATAAAAATGAGATCGCTAGAGCCATTTTTAACGGAGAAGTATCTACGGTACAAACTATAAAAGGAGCTGGTAAATTAGTACAGATTCGGCACGGAAATTATATAACCACCTATTACAATCTAGAAAACATTACCGTTAAAGAAGGAGATCGTGTTACTACAAAACAACAAATTGGTAATGTACACACCAATTCTGCCACAAAACAAACGATCATGAAGTTCCTTATTTTTGAAAATTCCAAGTTCGTAAATCCGCAGAAGTGGATTTATAAAATGTAGGCTTCACCTCGTGGACATAGTAAGCAATATTTATTTGATATGCACCTGCAACAGAAGAATCATACCCACTAGCACTTAATATTTCCATTGGGTATTTATTATAGTCATTAACCTTTTTGAAGCTAAACAAAGTTCAATACGTATCATCCCTTCTTTTTCTGTTCCTTCAGTCCATTTCAATGATCTTAAGAATTATTCTTAAAGCAAAAACTACTCACTACGGAAGAGCAGCATATTGGAGTTACTATATTTACACCAGAAAAAAGTTGAGACTTCTCAGAAATAAAAAACCCTCGTAAAGCTAGTGTTTACAAGGGTTTATCGAAGTGGTCCCACATGGGCTCGAACCATGGACCCCCTGATTATGAGTCTGTCATTATTATTTTTCATTTAACTTCTTTTGTTTTCAAATGCTTGATTTTAAGGGTCTTTTGATTTTTTATTGTTTCAGATGTTTACTTTTAATTACTTATTATTTCCAAAATGTTTGACCTATGTTTGACCCAGAATGAATTGCTACATTAATTTCTTCTTCATAGCAATCCCTGTATTTCCATCTTTCTTGACCAACAACTCTATAATTGTATTTGAATCTAAATAACAGGTTGCCCTGTAAGCTACAAATGGGTCTATTACCATTTTATTTTTACTTGGTAATCTTTTATTTGTTTGCTTTAATAAATACTCAAAATGATTTCCTTGAAACCTGTAGTAAACAGCACTCAAAATATCAGCATTAAATAGTAATACAATTCCTCTTGAAATAGGTAAATCATATAGCATTTTAAAATCACCCTTTTCATATAGGTATATTTCATAACAAATACCATTAACTGTTTTCTCTCCTTTAGACTTTAAATCAAACTCATAATTTTCATATTGCTCACCAATTGTAAACCTAAGTTGCTTTAAAAGTTTCTTTTCACTTCTAAAAATACTTGTAACTAAAAAAAGCCACCTTTTTAGATGGCTTATAAATTTGTAGTAGAACATATCTCTAAGGGAAAATATTAACTTCATCCTCTTTTAAATCATACACAACCCTTGCAGGATTGTTTTCAAAAACACTTACAGGAGTTCTTATTGTTTCGAAAACAGGTACTGTATTATCTGATAAATTTTTAATAACGACTTTGATGCTTTGTGTTGGTATAGTTCTAAAAGATTCTAATATTATTCCTGGACTTATAGATTTGTACGTTTTAGAAATATTAAGAGTGT
>CALFUO010000171.1 GCA_937929895.1 uncultured Aquimarina sp. | reverse complement strand
ACCTGTTTTTTATATAGATCCTAAACCAGCCGTCGGAATCCCATCAAGTGTCCAATTAATAGAAAAAGGTGCAAGTGTGGGGGTAAAGGACTTTATAGAACAATTGAAAAGTCTTGAATTTTAACTAAATTTGCCCACAATTTTCTAGAAAAACATGTTAGATAAACTTAATATAGTAAAGCAGCGTTTTGATGAGATTAGTGATTTGATTATCCAACCGGATATCATTGCTGACCAAAAGCGTTACGTTAAGATAAATAAAGAATATAAGGACTTAAAAGCCATTATGGATCAGCGTGAGATTTATGTAAATCTTATCAATACGATAGAAGAGGCTAATGAAATCATCGCTGACGGAAGTGATGCCGAAATGGTAGAAATGGCAAAGATGGAATTAGAAGAATCTAAAGAAGCATTGCCTGCTTTAGAGGAAAAAATTCGTTTTATGCTTGTTCCCAAAGATCCAGAAGATGCTAAAAACTGTGTGGTAGAAGTCCGTGCAGGTACAGGTGGTGATGAAGCTAGTATTTTTGCGGGCGATTTGTATCGTATGTACACTAAATATTGTGCTTCAAAAGGATGGTCTACAAGTATTGTAAATTCTAACGAAGGTACAAGTGGAGGTTTTAAAGAAATTATTTTCGAGGTTAGTGGTGAAGATGTATATGGGACATTGAAGTTCGAGGCTGGTGTACATCGTGTTCAACGTGTTCCGCAGACAGAAACACAGGGTCGAGTGCATACTAGTGCTGCTACTGTAATGGTACTGCCAGAGGCAGAAGAGTTCGATGTAGAGTTAGATATGACAGAAGTTCGTATAGAACGTACCACATCTACAGGGCCAGGAGGACAATCTGTAAATACAACGTATTCGGCAATTAAATTACATCACGAACCAACTGGAATGATCGTTAGTTGTCAGGATCAAAAATCTTCACATAAAAATTTAGAAAAGGCATTAAAGGTTTTACGTTCTCGTTTATATGAGTTAGAATTAGCTAAGAAAATGGAAGCTGATTCCGCGAAGCGTAAAAGTATGGTTTCTAGTGGAGACCGCTCGGCAAAGATCCGTACATACAACTACCCCCAAGGGCGTGTTACAGACCATAGAATTAATTTAACACTTTACGATCTACAAAATATCGTAAATGGAGATATTCAAAAAATCTTAGATGAACTTCAATTAGTTGAAAATACAGAGAAAATGAAGGAATCAGACGACTTACTATAAGTCTAAAGTTGCTAGAAAGAATTATAAAAGATGGTTAAATTGATTTTAATCATCTTTTTTTGTGAAATGAATTTAATAGCTTAGAGGAAGAGAAAATAGGTACTATGCGTAATATTTTATTTTGGATAGCAACTTTATCAACCTTCTTATTGTTGCCAGCTCAAACCAACGAAGTAACAGTAATAGATTCAAAAACAAAAGAACCTTTGACCGGAGTAAATATTACTTGGGGACAAAAAGGGGAGGGAATGGTTTCAGATAGTGAAGGGAAATTCAATAAAAATTACCTAAAGAACATTAATGGGGCTTTACGATTTTCGTATGTAGGGTATAAAGATTTAGAAATTCTAGTAAAGCAACTAGGGAGATCGGTAGCAATGGAGTTAGATTCAAAAACTCTTTCAGAAGTAGTTGTTTCTAAAAGGGTTCGGTTATCAGCGAATCAAATTATAGATTCTGTAAATTTTTATTTGAAAAAGAATCATAATCTAGAAATGACTAATCGTCGATTCTTTTTAAGGCAAGTTGACGAAGGAGGAGTCAGTAAGCTAGATATTCATGTCAAAAAAAGTACGATTAAGGAATTTGATGATGAGTTTGCTAAAAAACTAATTGAAGAGATGCCTAAAACGAATGATTTTCTCACAGAAATTACGGGACATCATTATGGTGATTTAAAAAAGCAAAAGTTACAAATCACAGAAGGGTATAAAGCATATGATACAGAGGGAAATGGGTATTTAGAACAATACTACAAAAAGCTAGAGTCTATCATCAATAAACACGTAAAATCAGATTCTTATTTTAAAGTAAGAACTGGGATTATCAGTTTTAAAACAGATGTTGATGAAGCACTTTTACGTGATGGTGAATTGGTGGATTTAAGAAATGATTTGGGGAGCGAAAAGAAGAGGTCTAACGCATTTTTAAATGATCGCAAAGATATGTTAGATCATATTTTTGAAGATGTTTTTTTAAGAAAGGATAGTGAAATTGACTTTCTATACGATAATCATAAATATGACTTTGAATATGTAGATGACATAACATTCGAAGGTCGAGATGCTTTTTTACTGAAATTTGAACCAAATTCGAACAGAAAATATAAAGGTAGTTTAATAGTAAGTGAAGAAGATTTTGCAATACTAAAGGCTGATGTAGAAAGTATAAAACCTTTGATGACTTTTAGCCTTTTAGGCTTAAGTTTTAAACATAAAGCGAATAATGTTACTGTAGTTTTCGAAAAATCAGGTTCTCAAAAATATGATATAAAATACATACGAAAGGTAGCGGATATTCAATTTGGTATCGACCGTCCGTTTGTAGTTACTGAAAAAAACAAACAAGTAAAGGGACGTAGAACACAAAACAAAGTGAAGTTTGATATGGAGATGATAGGCGATTTTAGAAGTAATTTTGATTATGTCGTCCTTGACTCTAATCCAATTCATCTTTCTAAATTTCAAAATGCAAATGATTCTAATGCCATCGATAATAAAGATTGGTCTAGATACAAAAAAGGTGACTTTTGGAAAAGTCACCCTGAAGTTTTGAAAGCTAAAATTATTATTAACAAGACAGAACGTATTAATGTAAATTTCTAATCATAATTTTTTTAGCATTTTTGAGGGGGTAATTATTTAGTAGAAACTATACTAGACTGTCCTGTTTTGAATTGTTTTGTATTAGTGTTGAATACATAAGTGTAGCTCATGCAAACACCACTATATCCAGCGATATATTCATCAGGGTAAATCTTAAGGATATAGGTTTTATCTTTTTCTAAATTTTTAAGAAGAACGTGCTTCGATGCCAATTCTTTATAAGGGAGGTGGAGTCTAAGAACCTTTTCTTCTTTATTTCTATGATATGTATTTAGGTCAGGGTTTTCGTTTAATACATTCATTAATTCTTCTAAAGACTTGGCTTTATTAATATCATATAATTCAGAAACCGTATAATTACCGACGCTATCAAGACGATCTAACTCAACAAAGAAACTTGCATCATCTAGGTTTACATATTTATCATTTTCAATAATTAAAGATTCAAAGTGAGCTTCGAGGCTTTTGTTTTCATTAGTTTCTAATATGGAAACCTCCATTACTGTGGAAGGGATATCGATCATATTAGTTACTTCTCCGCCATATACATCAGTTACAGAAAATACCTTAACTCCTGCGGGTAATTGGCTTACAATAATTTCGTTCTGAAAATAGACATCATTAACCAAATGTTCGTCTGCTTCATTATAGAATAAGGAATTTTTAATAGCAGCAGTATTAGCATAACGAGAATAGATATGGCTGTACTCGTCTATAACAATTTTATAGGGGGCATTACCTCCTATAATATTTAGTCTAACGATACCATTATTGGATTCGCAGCTCGATTTTTGAATGATTTCCCATTCAAAACTAAGTTCATTTGCTTCGCTTTTGGCACTAA
>CALFUO010000170.1 GCA_937929895.1 uncultured Aquimarina sp. | reverse complement strand
ATTGTTCTTCTAACTCTTTTATCGGAAGTTCAAAATCTAAATATTCCATAGAATGTTGCATCTTAGGTTTAGTTTGTTGCAGAGCACAAATATAGAAAACTTATATCCATGCCACACACTCATCTGCTTTTTTAGTTATTAATCGAATCTTAAAAAGTATAAAGTAAGGAGTATTAAGTATAAAGACATACTCAAAAAACAAAAATATTAACAGCGAAAAACTTTAAGACTTTATTTTCTTAATACTTGATACTATTTTCTTAATACTTCTAAAAATTACCTTCTGGCTCTGGCTAACAAATAGAACGCTAAAACAGAAAAGAAAATATTAGGTGACCACACTGCAAGCAAAGGTGAAAAATCTGATTGTATCGCTAGAGTACTAAATATCTTATCTACAAATACAAAACCAAATGCGACCGTAAAACCAAGCGCTAAATTAACTCCCATACCACCTCTTCGTTTCATCGAAGAAACTGCCACTGCAATAATGGTTAAAATGTAAGCTGCAAACGGGATACTCCATCTTTGATACGCTTTAACCTTGTAACGATTCATATTAGGAGAGCCACGTCGTTCCTCTTCTTTCATAAACTCTCTTAACTCGAAGTAATCTAAAGTTTCTGCTACATACTCTACGGGAGTTAATCGATCTATATCGAAATTCAACAGTGTATCTAGTCTTGTTTTTCTATAAATCTCATCGTCATGTTCCCCTACTTTACGCATTACAAATTGTTTCAATCTATGAACGCTATCTTTTTCTATATATTCTAACTCATCAGCACTAATTTTATATGCTAATTTGCCTCCCTCAAAGTGTTCTAAGGTAAACTTACTGGCCTTCTTTTTAGAAGGGTAAAAAGCATAGGCGTAAATGAAATCATTGTCATTAATTTGTCTATATAAATTATAGGTGTTCTTTTGCTTTTTACGCCCTCTAAGTTTGGTATAATCGAACTCTTTATAATTTTTTGTAGCCTTAGGGATTACAAACATCCCCGCATAAAGTGCAAGTAAAGAAATAACCGTCGCCCCAATTACATAGGGCCTTAAAAACCTATTAAAGGAAACCCCAGAACTTAGTATTGCAATCACCTCTGTATTATTTGCTAACTTAGAGGTAAAGAATATTACCGATATAAATAACAAGAAGGGGAATAGAATATATAAAAAATGTAACGAGAAATCTTTGTAATAAATAATTACATCCCAAAGAGGGATATTGTTCTCAAAAATATTATCGATCTTCTCTGCCAAATTTGCAAGAATTGCAATTGGTATAAAAATCAACATAAACAATAATAACGTTGTCAGATAACGTTTTAAAATATATAGGTCTAAAATTTTAAACATATCCCGTTATAGACGTTTATCCATTTGCTTTACCATCATATCTTTCCAAGTACGGAAATCCCCTGCTAAGATATGCTTTCTTGCTTCTCGTACCAACCACAAATAGAACCCTAAATTATGAATCGTTGCGATTTGCTTCCCTAGCATTTCATTAACTTTAAAAAGATGCTTTAAGTAAGCTTTAGAATATTCTGTATCCACCCAAGTAATACCCATAGGGTCTATTGGAGAAAGATCGTCTTCCCACTTTTTATTACGCATATTCATGGTACCGTGTGCTGTAAATAACATTCCGTTACGAGCATTTCGAGTTGGCATTACACAATCGAACATATCGATACCCAAAGCTATATTTTCTAATATATTAATAGGTGTACCTACCCCCATTAAGTAACGAGGCTTTTCTTTAGGTAAAATCGCCGTAACCACGTCAGTCATTGCATACATTTCTTCTGCTGGCTCTCCTACAGAAAGACCTCCGATAGCGTTACCCACCGCATCTGCATTGGCAATATATTCAGCAGACTGTTTACGAAGATCTTTGTATGTACTTCCCTGTACAATTGGAAAAAAAGCTTGCGAATAATCATATTTAAAAGGAACTTTTTCTAAATGCGAAATACATCTATTCAACCAACGATGCGTCATATGCATACTGCGCTTTGCATAATTATAATCACATGGATAAGGGGTACATTCGTCAAAAGCCATTATAATATCTGCACCTATGCTACGTTGGATTTCCATTACATTTTCAGGAGTAAATAAATGGGTCGAACCATCTATATGTGACTTAAATTTCACTCCTTCTTCTTTAATCTTTCTTGTTCCCGATAAAGAATATACTTGGTATCCTCCACTATCTGTAAGAATATTACGATCCCAATTCATAAATTTATGCAGACCTCCTGCTTTTTCTATGATCGGAGTCTGTGGTCTTAAGTATAAATGATAGGTATTCCCTAGAATAATATCAGGATTAATTTCATCTCTTAATTCGCGTTGATGCACCCCCTTAACAGTTGCTGCAGTACCAACAGGCATAAAAATAGGAGTTTCTATTACTCCATGGTCTGTCGTAATCTTTCCTGCTCTTGCACTAGACTGGGCATCGGTTTTTAATAAATCGAATTTCATAAACGCTTTTCAATATTTGATCTACAAAGATAGCTAAAGCAACTAAGTTTAGGTTTTGCTTCTCTTTTTTGTATTCCTATTTAATTAACAAACTATAATTCCTTTTATTTGTTTCAAAATTAGCCACAAACTCAATGGATTCTTTTATTGAAAAAGGTTTTTACTTTTTATCTGTATTAATTCTGTTACCGCTTTGGGTACTTATTTACTATACACGTAAGGATTTACAGAAAAAATTGATCCGAACTGGGGTTATTTTCGGAATAGCCTCGGTAATATTGGGTCAATTTTTTACACAAGATTACTGGAATCCTCCTTATTTGATACATCCTAGATTCCCACTTGAAGATTTTCTTTATGGAATTTTCTTTGGTGGTCTAACTACTGTGATTTATCAATATGTTTTTCGATTAAAATTTCTAACTAAAACGACTTCTTCTTCTCGAAAAATGACGCTGATTCTCGGAGGCATTTGCATTGTAGTTATGTTACTTTTTGTAAATATCTTAGATATCAATTCTATCTACGGACAAGTAGTTTGCCTTCTATTAGTTTCTTTATACATTGTTTTTAAAAGAAAAGACTTAATGCTACATATGCTATTTAGTGGTATCACCGTTACAATCTTTACTTTTATTTGGCAACAAATTGTTTTGCTATTATATCCATCTGCTGTTGATAATTTTTGGGTAATGGATTCTCTTTTAAATATTTTTTATTGGGGGGTACCTTTCGAAGAATTACTATTCGCTTTCACTCTGGGGCTAGGTGGCGCCTTGTATTTTGAGTGTTCTAGAGGTTTTAAAATATCTTAGTTCAAACAATTCTAAAGGCAACCTTTAGCAATTAAAAGCGTATCAAAATATTAAACAAAACGACAAAACAAACAAAATATAGGTTGAAATACATTTATTCACTAAATTAGCCTTGTAATCAACTTAGACATAGAAACATGAAAAATATAACTTACCTCTTCTTTTTATGTGGAGTTATATTTAGTTTACAAGCTCAAAAAACACAACAAATTTTCAAATGGGAAGCACAGACCTTATCTGGTGGTGCTTTTATAGGAATTACAAACACAAAAAGAGATGCTTTATTTATTATTGAACAATTAATGTATAAAACATCTAGCGATAAAGGTATTGTCGACTTCGAAATACGATTTGCTTCTACCCCTTCATCAACATCTAGTTCTATCTTTGATAAATTTATAAGTTATTCTAACAAAAAATTACTCTATACCTTTTTGAATAGAGAAGATATCGAGGCTATTAGAGTTTACAAGAACAAAGGGAAAGATAAATGCATTGCATATTTCGAGAACGCCACCGAATTTATGGATAAAAAAACAATGCTAGATTATCTAGAAAATGACGTTTTGGTATTCGAAAAATTCTTGTTTTTCGAACAGGAAAGTAAATCTAAACCGATAAACACCTATTCTTCTTACTGAAAAAGTTTTTTTCTAAAACTAAGAGATTATATTAGAAATCTCACTGTGAAGCTATAGTCGAATAAAAAATCACAGCGAAAAGCCCGCCCATAGGGACACACATCCCTAAACATTAATGTCCTTAAAAGACTTGTTTTGGCGCAAAAATCCTTTATTAACTTTCCTCAACTCCTTGTAAACAAAAATACTTAAGTATTCTACTTAGTTTTTAACGTTAACTTATTTTGCCAGCCCCAGTAAAACTATTATTTTTGGGAGTTTAAAATTTGAACTTTATTACAATGGCAGACATTAATCAATTAAAAGATTTTGCTACTCAGGTACGTAGAGATATTTTGCGTCAGGTACACGGGTGTCAATCTGGTCACCCAGGTGGATCATTAGGGTGTACAGAATTTTTAGTGGCGTTATACCAAGAAGTGATGAACCGTAAAGAAGGGTTCGATATGGATGGTATCGGAGAGGATGTATTTTACTTATCGAATGGGCATATCTCGCCGGTAATATACAGTGTATTAGCTCGTAGTGGGTATTTCCCAGTTGAAGAGTTAGCTACTTTTAGAAAATTAGGTACTCGTTTACAAGGTCACCCATCTACACACGATGGTCTTCCTGGTATTCGTATGGCTTCTGGTTCTTTAGGACAGGGGTTATCAGTTGCATGTGGTACTGCACAAGCTAAGAAAATAAATAATGACGATAACTTGGTATTCACTTTACATGGTGATGGTGAGTTACAAGAAGGTCAAATCTGGGAAGCTGTAATGTATGCTGCTGCTAACAAGGTTGACAACTTAATCGCTACTGTTGACTATAATGGACAACAAATTGACGGTTCGACTGAAGAAGTATGTTCTTTAGGAGACTTAAGAGCTAAGTTCGAAGCTTTCGGATGGGATGTTATCGATGTTAAAGAAGGTAATGATATGGAAGCTATCATTAATGGATTAAACGAAGCTAAGTCTAAAACAGGAAAAGGTAAACCTGTGTGTATTTTATTACACTCTATGATGGGTAACGGTGTAGACTTTATGATGCATACTCATGCATGGCATGGTAAAGCGCCTAGCGACGAGCAATTAGAAAATGCATTGGCTCAGAACCCTGCAACATTAGGAGATTACTAAGATTTTCCACTTTTAACATTTAGAACATCATGAAAAAATATATAGATTCAGGTAAAAAAGATACTCGTTCTGGTTTTGGAGCGGGATTAACAGAATTAGGTAGAACTAACCCTAACGTGGTTGCTCTTTGTGCAGATCTTATCGGGTCTTTAAAAATGCAAGACTTCATTAACGAAAACCCTGAGCGTTTTTTCCAAACTGGTATTGCTGAAGCAAACATGATTGGTATGGCTGCTGGTTTAACTGTTGGAGGAAAGATTCCTTTCGCTGGTACTTTTGCAAACTTTGCTACAGGTCGTGTTTACGATCAAATCCGTCAATCTGTTGCTTATTCTGAAAAGAATGTAAAGATTGCTGCTTCTCACGCTGGTTTAACACTAGGAGAAGATGGTGCTACTCACCAAATCTTAGAAGATATTGGGTTAATGAAAATGCTACCTGGTATGACAGTGATCAATCCATGTGATTTCAACCAAACTAAAGCTGCTACTATTGCTTCTGCTGAAATGGATGGCCCTGTTTACTTACGTTTTGGACGTCCAAAAGTAGCTAACTTTACTTCTGAAAACGTAGAAGATTTCGTAATAGGAAAAGGTATCCAATTACAAGAAGGTACTGACGTTTCTATCGTTGCTACTGGTCACTGTGTATGGGAAGCTTTAATTGCAGCTGAGAAATTAGCTGAACAAGGAATTAGTGCCGATGTAATTAACATTCATACTATTAAGCCTCTTGACGAAGAAATCATCTTAAAGTCTGTTGAAAAGACTGGATGTGTTGTTACTTGTGAAGAGCACAACTACTTAGGTGGTTTAGGTGAGTCTGTTGCACGTGTACTTTCTTTAAACAATCCTACTCCACAAGAGTATATAGCAACTAAAGATACTTTCGGTGAAAGTGGTACTGCTGTAGAATTAATGGCTAAATATGAATTAGATGCTCCTGCTATCGAAAAAGCTGCTAAAGCTGTTATCGCTCGAAAGAAGTAATTTCTAAATCAGAAGGAACTCAATTTTTGATTCCTACGTATACTAAAGCACACTCTTAATACATTTTTTAAGAGTGTGCTTTTTTTTGGGGCTATTTTGTGAATCTCTTTTTTACAAACATACTCAGTTAATTTTACACAACTATACCTTAATATAACTTAGCCATCCCCTGTTTTTTAATCGAATGTAAAACTGAGTTGATTTTGATCTAATGTAGGTATCGGAGTTTGTGTTTTGTGCCTAGCTCTAGTT
>CALFUO010000169.1 GCA_937929895.1 uncultured Aquimarina sp. | reverse complement strand
GTTTTTTTTGAGTTCTTACTCTTTGGAACGCTGCCAACAGATAATTGCAAGAGCTCTTTTTCAAATTTTTTCATCATCATGGCATATGAAAGCTCGTAATCGTATCCACTTAGCATACGTGTTGGGTCTGATTCCCATTCTTCTAAATATTTCGAAAGTAATTCGGTTGCTTGAGATTTAAAGTCCATCGTTTCTCTTAAAAATACAAAATTCTAACAAAGGGAAATTTGTCGTACACCCACCAGAGGTGACTGCCAAAGTCTCTAGAATTCCTAAAATTAGAATTTACGAAGTGGGGATTTCCTATTATGGACGTACTTATGATGAAGGAAAGAAAATAGGCTGGAAAGATGGAGTTCGTGCGATCTATTGTATTGTTAAATATGGTTTTCTTCGAATAAACTAAACCCTTATGAAGACAAGCCTAGTACTACTTTTTGGATTAGCGATTGCTTTTGTATTGTTTTTGAATCCACATAATTTAGGGGTTTCTCCTGATTCGGTTTCTTATATAGCAGTTGCCGAAAGTATATTGTCAGGTGATGGTTTTCGTATTCGTGGAGAATTTGTAAATCACTGGCCTCCTTTTTATCCATTATTATTAGCACTGTCTTCGAAAATGTCAGGGTTATCCGTGCTAAAATCAGGAGTGTTTCTAAATGGTTTTTTAATTTTTATTTCGGGATTTTTATATGTTTCAATTTTAAAGAAACTAAATTTTAAATCTATAATTCTTCAAAGTTTTCCGGTATTATTGGTTTTGTCCGTACCTTTTATGGTTTCGTATTGGTTTTGGAGCGAACTACCTTTTATTGCTATTTTATTAGGAGTTTTCTATTGTATAATAGCTTGGAATTTTAAACGAGAAAAAAGGTGGTTGATACTGGCAGGAGTATTAAGTGTGTTACTTTTTCTGACGAGATATGCAGCAGTAGGCTTTGTCAGTACTTTTTGTTTGTTTGTTCTCTATTATCAAACAGGGAATTTTGTTCAGAAAATAAAAGCATTAATATCTTATGTTATACCTTTTGTTTTAGGAGTATTAGGTTGGGTTTTTTATACACAAACACAGAAGGCGGAAGCCGTAAACAGAGATATTGTATTTCATAATTTTGATAGATGGAATGTACTTCAGTTTTTTGAAAACGCTTTTAGTTGGTTTGGAATTAATGTATTGACTACTATCTGTGCGATAATAGCTTTGGTTTTAATAGCTTTGTTTCTGTATCAGAATAAATCAGGACTAAAAAAGTTCAATTCAATTGTTGTTTTGTCGATTGCAATTCCCGTTTTATATGTGGTTTTCTTGTTGTTTTCTATTTCTTTCTTAGATCGAATGACACCTTTGGATACAAGAATATTAGCTCCTGCTTTCCCGTTTTTTCTACTGCTAATAGCTTATGTAGTTAATTGGTCATATCTAAGGAGAAGTCGTTTTCAGAACGTATTACTGGTGACGATTGCAATTAGTTTGGTTGGTTCCTCTTTTCCGCTTTGGCAAAAGCATTACCAAGAAGGAACTTGCTATACGGGTTTAGATGCGCAACGCTACAAAGATTTCCTAACGAGAGAGTTTCAATACGATGGTGAAACGAAGCTATACTCGAATTCAGTAGACTTAATTCAGTTTTTTATAGGGAAGGAAACCGAGGTGGTTGATATTCCTTTTGTGTTAAACCCATTTTCTACTTTAAAGAATGAGAATTATCAGAAAGAAAAACAAATTCTTTCTAAGGAATTAGAGTCCGGAACTGCAAAAGTGGTGTATTTCAATAATTACAGTTGGAAATGGTTCTATGTTTCGAAACAAGAATTGCTGGATGAAAATTCAGGTGTAAAAACCGAGTTTTATCCAGAAGGAATTATAATAGGGGATTAGTATTATTTCAATTCAAACTCAGCTAAGCGAGAAACATATTTCCCGATAACATCGAATTCAAGATTTATTACATCTCCTACTTTTAAAAATTTAAAAATGGTATTTTCAAAAGTGTAAGGAATAATACAAACACTAAAACTATTTCTTTTACTATTTACTACCGTTAGACTAGTTCCATTTACCGTAATAGAACCTTTTTCAATCGTAATATTATTTAGAGTGCTGTCATACTCAAAATCGAATTGCCAGCTTCCATCTTGTTCTGTGTTACCTGTACAAATTCCAGTTTGATCTACGTGTCCTTGTACAATATGTCCGTCTAATCTGGCTCCAAGTTGCATTCCTCTTTCTAGGTTTACAATAGATCCTTCTGTCAGAGAACCAATATTGGTTTTATCTAAAGTTTCTTTAATAGCAGTTACGGTGTAAACGTCTCCTTCAATGGCAACCACGGTAAGGCAAACTCCGTTGTGGGCTACACTCTGATCGATTTTTAGTTCCGAAGTAATCGTACTTTTAACAGATATGTGTAAATTTTCTTCTTCTTTATATAATGTAACTACTTCTCCTAAAGTTTCAATAATACCTGTAAACATAAGCCGCTATAATTAATTAACTTTGACGTCCGTACGATGGACAGCGATTTTTCGAAATTTAGCACAAAAGTACTTTATTTTAAAGGAATCTATTACATCTATTGGCTTTGGTTTAACATGTGCCAACTTTGTAAAGAAGAGATCTATCGCTAGAATTAAAAGAAGAAATATGAGCGAGGAAGCTAAAAAGATTATAGTAGGAATTTCGGTAGGAGATCTAAATGGAATTGGAGCAGAAGTTATTTTAAAGACTTTTGAAGACACTCGTACATTTGATTTTTGTACTCCTGTAGTATTCGCGAATGGTAAATTGATGAATTTTATCAAAAAGCAACTACGTTTAAAAACATTGATTCATCAAATAACCTCTTTAGATAATTTATCTGAAGGAAAACTTAATGTGTTTAATGTTTGGGAAGAATCTGTTAAAATTGAGTTTGGAACGGAAAACACTGATATTGGGGGGTATGCTTTTAAAAGCTTAAAAGCAGCAACTGAAGCGTTAAAAGAGAATAAAATTAATACTCTAGTAACCGCACCGATTCATAAAGCAGCTATTCAATCGGATGAATTTAAGTTCCCAGGACATACTGATTATTTAAATCAAGAGTTAGAAGGAGAGAGCTTAATGTTTATGGTAACAGAAGATTTAAAAGTTGGCTTATTTACTGACCATGTGGCATTACCAGAAGTTGTAAAACATTTGACGCCAGGATTGATAAGTCAGAAGATCAGTACCATTCACCAATCACTAATTAAAGATTTTGGTATTTCGAAGCCTAAGATTGCAGTGTTAGGTATCAATCCACATACAGGTGATAATGGTGTAATCGGTAAGGAAGACGATGAGGTTTTGAAACCAACACTTCAGAAAATTAAAGAGGCAGGTAAATTAGTTTTTGGCCCTTATGCCGCGGATAGTTTTTTCGGATCTAATACCTATAAACAATTCGATGCTATTGTAGCAACCTATCACGACCAAGGGCTAATTCCTTTTAAGACTTTGTCCTTCGGAAATGGAGTAAACTATACAGCAGGTTTATCACATGTGCGTACTTCACCAGATCATGGTACGGCTTTCGAAATTGCAGGAAAAGGTTTGGCGAATGCAGATTCTTTTAAAGAGGCACTTCACACAGCAATAAGAATTTATAAGCATAGAATAGAGTACCAAGAATTAACAGATAATCCTCTAAAATCAGTAAAGAAGAAGTAAATTCGGGATAACTTAGTTATAGAATCTATATGATTCACTTTGATATTCAAAAAATTAATATTAATTAGGTGAGGTTTGTAAAAAATAGTTACATTTGCACCCGCTTTAGATTAAACAGATGAGAGGATTAAAAGAATTCGATATTCAATTCGTAGGTCTGAAAATTGGAAATCATCAGTTTGCATATAAAGTTGATAATGCGTTCTTGGAATTATTCGAGTTTGATGAATTCAACAGTACTGAAGTAGAGGTAAGTTTAGATTTTGAAAAGAAATCTACTTTCTTTGAATTGAATTTCCAGATTAGTGGAAATGTAAATGTAGATTGTGATATCAGTACAGAGCCATTCGATTTACCGATTGCTAATGAGTTAAATTTAGTGGTAAAGTTTGGTGAGGAATTCAGCGACGAAAATGAAGAACTGTTAGTTATTACTCATGGTGAATACGAGCTAAACGTAGCTCAGTATATTTATGAGGCGATTGTATTAGCAGTACCTTCGAAAAGAGTTCACCCAGGAATTGAAGATGGTAGCCTAGATTCTGATATTTTAGATAAATTAGAAGAATTAGCACCAAAAGAAAAAGAAGACGAAGAGGAAAAAGAAATTGACCCTCGTTGGAATAAATTAAAGAATCTATTGAACGATTAAGATAAAAACGGAGAGTTATGGCACATCCTAAAAGAAAGATCTCGAAAACGAGAAGAGATAAAAGAAGAACACATTACAAAGCAACGGTTCCACAAATTGCTACTGATCCTACAACAGGAGAAGCGCATTTGTACCACAGAGCCCACTGGCACGAAGGAAAATTATATTATAGAGGAAATGTGTTGATTGACAACACAACTGATGTTGCAGAAGCATAATTTTACCGAAAAAAGGTGAATTTGGTCTAGAGTTGTTAAAATACTAGGCTTGCATAACATAATATCGAAAAACGCGCTTTTTGCGCGTTTTTTTGTTGATTTTTGTTGAAAATGCCACAAAATCGACTTAATTTGCGCAAAATTTGTGTAAAATCGCTCGATTTTGATTCTTTTGAAATAGCATTTACGACAAATATTTTAACCTACTGTTATGACAAAAATTACAGCTGCTATAACCGCTGTGGGGGCTTATGTTCCAGAATATAAGTTAACAAACAAAGAGTTGGAAACTCTAGTAGATACCAATGACGAATGGATCACCACGCGTACAGGTATCAAAGAACGTCGTATTTTAAAGGACGATTCTAAAGGAACTTCTTACATGGCTATTAAGGCTGCAGAAGATATTCTTAGAAAAAGAGACTTAGATCCGAAAGAAATAGACATGATCATTGTAGCTACAGCTACACCAGATATGTCAGTTGCGGCTACTGCTGCTTTCGTAGCTTCAGAAATTGGAGCTGTAAACGCTTTTGGATACGATTTAGCTGCTGCTTGTTCTAGTTTTTTATATGGAATGTCTACTGCCGCAGGATATATCGAATCGGGTCGTTACAAGAAGGTGTTGGTGATCGGAGCAGATAAAATGTCTTCGATTGTAGATTATACAGATCGTACAACATGTATCATTTTTGGTGACGGTGCAGGTGCTGCATTATTCGAGCCTAATGAAGAAGGTCTTGGATTACAAGACGAATATTTACGTAGTGACGGTGTAGGTCGTAATTTCTTGCGTATCGAGGCAGGGGGATCTTTAAAGCCAGCATCTCACGAAACGGTAGATAACAAACAACACTTTATCAAGCAAGACGGTAAGACTGTATTCAAATATGCAGTTTCTAGCATGGCAGATGCATGTGTAAATGTTATGGAGCGCAATAACTTATCTCATGAAGATGTAGATTGGTTGGTTTCTCATCAAGCGAATAAAAGAATTATCGATGCCACTGCAAATCGCATGGGATTAAAAGATAAGAACAAGATTCTTATCAATATAGAGAAATACGGAAATACGACTTCGGCAACCATTCCATTGGTGCTGTTTGATTTCGAAAAGCAATTTAAAAAAGGAGATACAATAGTGTTCGCTTCTTTCGGAGGTGGCTTTACTTGGGGGTCTATCTATTTAAAATGGGCCTATAATTCTTAATGACTAACATACTATTTTTATAATAACTACTTTACTATGGATTTAAAGGAAATTCAGAATCTAATTAAGTTTGTTGCTAAGTCTGGTGCTAGCGAGGTAAACTTAGAATATGATGATGTGAAAATTACTATCAAAACAGGTAGTGGTGAAGTGAAAGAAACGATTATTCAGCAAGTGCAGGCTGCTCCAGCTCCGGCTGCTGCAGTATCAGTTCAAGCTGCTGCCCCAGTAGCGCCTGTTGCTCCTGCTGTGCCTGTAGCAGAAACTTCTGCTCCTGCCGCTTCTGAGGATTCAAAATACATTACAGTAAAGTCTCCAATTATTGGAACATTTTACAGAAAACCGTCTCCAGATAAATCAAACTTCGTAGAAGTAGGGTCAGAAATCAATACTGGTGATGTTGTTTGTGTAATCGAGGCAATGAAACTTTTCAACGAAATCGAAAGTGAAGTATCTGGCAAGATCGTTAAGGTGTTAGTAGATGATGCTTCCCCAGTAGAGTTCGATCAACCATTATTCTTAGTAGATCCAGCATAAGGATCGAAAAAGGTGTTATAAAGCACCCATGTTGAATTAATTTCGAAAAGATGTTTAAGAAAATATTGATTGCCAATAGGGGAGAAATCGCCTTGCGTATCATCCGCACGTGTAAAGAGATGGGTATCAAAACTGTAGCGGTATATTCTACGGCAGATGCAGAAAGTCTACATGTTCGATTCGCAGACGAAGCGGTTTGTATTGGGCCAGCACCAAGTTCGGACTCTTATTTAAAGATGTCTAACATTATTGCTGCAGCAGAAATTACGAACGCAGATGCGATTCACCCAGGATATGGTTTCTTATCTGAAAATGCAAAGTTCTCTCAGATTTGTGAAGAACACGATATCAAGTTTATCGGAGCTAGTGCCGATATGATTAATAGAATGGGAGATAAGGCTACGGCTAAAGCTACCATGAAAGAAGCAGGAGTACCAACCGTTCCAGGTTCCGAAGGAATTTTAGAAAGCATCGAAGAGGCTGCTAAAATTGCTGAAGAGATGGGATATCCTGTAATGTTAAAAGCGACTGCTGGTGGTGGTGGTCGTGGAATGCGTGCTGTTTGGAATCCTGAGGATTTAGAACCTGCTTGGGACAGTGCCCGTGCTGAGTCTAAAGCTGCATTTGGTAACGATGGAATGTATATGGAGAAGCTTATTGAAGAGCCTCGTCATATCGAAATTCAAATAGTGGGAGATCAAACTGGTAGAGCATGCCATTTATCTGAACGCGATTGTTCTGTACAACGTCGTCACCAAAAGCTAACAGAAGAAACACCTTCACCATTCATGACAGATGAATTGCGTGAAGCAATGGGTAAATCGGCAGTTTTAGCTGCAGAGTATATCAAATACGAAGGAGCAGGTACAGTTGAGTTCTTAGTGGACAAACACCGTAATTTCTACTTCATGGAGATGAATACACGTATCCAAGTAGAACATCCAATTACGGAAGAGGTTGTGAATTATGATTTAATTCGTGAGCAAATTAAAGTAGCAGCGGGGATATCAATTTCAGGTAAAAACTATTTCCCAGAATTACACTCTATCGAATGTCGTATTAATGCAGAGGATCCTTATCATGGATTCCGTCCTTCTCCAGGAAAGATTACAAACTTACACCTTCCCGGAGGACATGGTGTACGTGTAGATACGCATGTGTATAGTGGTTATGTAATTCCACCAAATTACGATTCTATGATAGCCAAGTTAATTACAACTGCACAGAGCCGTGAAGAGGCAATTAACAAAATGAAGCGTGCTTTAGATGAATTTATTATCGAGGGTATCAAGACTTCAATACCTTTCCATAGGCAATTAATGGATCACCCAGATTATATAGCAGGTAATTATACCACTAAATTCATGGAAGATTTTGAAATGGAATAATATAATTTTTTCATTTTAAAAAAAGGGAAAGTATATGTGTCGAATAACGCAGATATTTTCCCTTTTTTCTTTTTAAAGAGATGTCCATAATATCTTTTTAGAAAATACATCACTATTGCCAAATATTAATGTCCGATAAAGATTTAGGATCGCTTCACTTCAAGAAACAGGAATCAAGATCGAATTTATAATACATTGTAAGCAAAGGATTTTCTATTTTTTAAAATAATAAAACACCTGATTTCTGGAATAAGGTCAAGCATTCCTACAGTTTCAGAAAATACTTTAAAAGCAATATTTACAAGTCTTTTCAGGTTATCGAAAAACTTTAATCAGACATCAATGATTTTAAAATAAAGATTCAAGATCGCTTTCCTCCTCGAAACAAGAATCAACGATTAAATTCAAAATGTATTGAAAAATATAGATAATTAGTTGTTTTCGATGCATAATATGCGTGTAACAATCTCATTTACAGATGACTATTGTTTTAGCATACTTTTGATTTTAAAAAATACTTAAAAGTCTCTAATAAATTTTAATCAGACATTAGCGAAAGTGCATACTACATCTAAATTGATATTTGACTTCCCGTTTCAGCCTTAGGTGTTCTTTTTTCATTTTTAACCCTTTCGTTTTCATTATTAGATGGATAATTCTTTAGAAAACTACTGTGTTAATTCTAAACTTCATTTTTAAGAAGAAATTTTCCCGTTGAAATGATTTCCTTGCTAACAGCGCTTATCCACGATGTAATATTGTCCTATCTAAAATTTTAATTAATTAAGTCATGAAAAAAATTAGTGTAGGATTGTCCGTTTTAGCTGGTTTAACTATAGGGTTATCATCATGTAATGATGACGATAATGAATCTGTAGCTCAGTCTAATAATATAGTTCAAGAAGGAGAGACTTCAGTAGCAACAACAAAATTTAATGTAACTATTAGAAACACTGTTAACTTTTTAAATACGATAGTTTTTAATACGCCTTATGGAGAAACATCTCCTGGTCCGAATCCAGAAGTAGGAGGTAAATATAAAGTTACGTTTAAAGCTGTACCAGGTACGAAGTTAAGTTTTGCTACCATGAATGCTAAATCCAATGATTGGTTTTATGCTCCTGTAGAAAGTGGGATCGAATTATTTAATGAAGCAAAAGAGCCTATTACAGGAGATGTAACAGGTAAAGTTTACTTATGGGATTCTGGTACAGAAGAAGAAGATATGGCTACTCAAGCAGCTGTAAATCCTAATACAGGTGCTCCTGATGATGATACTAATGTTAGAGCTGTAAAGATCTCGGTTGTTGAAGATATGAAAGCTGAATTGGCTTACGATTCTACCAGCAAAGAGTTTACTTTAACGTTAACAAACCTTTTAGGAGGAGAGAATGGTATTGTATTGACTCCTGGTTTAGTAGTATTGCATGCGCAAGAAGCTCCTTTATTTAGAAGAGGAACCGCTGATTTGGGATATGGACTAAAAGAAATTGCAGAAGATGGGAATCCATCAGTATTATATGATTGGTTTAAAAAAGAGGGAACCAATGCAGGAGCTTTATTAAGAATGTCTGCTTCTTTAGCTAAGTTTTCTCCAGCCCTAGTCTATGCTTTTGATGGTTCAAATGAGGCTAAAGATCCTTTCTTTACTCAAGGAGAAGCAGCAAAAACCAACAGTGGTTTAGAAGAACTTGCAGAAGACGGAGATAGAAAAGTGGCATACAATTACATAAAGAATGAATTAGGTATACCTGTAGCTAAAAGTAACGAGACAGAACCTATTGGGCCTGGTGAAGAGTTTACATTTACATTAGAAGTTCCAACAAACAACAATTACAAATTTACGATGTTATCTATGTTTGTACCTTCTAATGATTGGTTTATTAGTCATAATACTGCTGGTTTAGATTTGTTTGATGGAGATGGAAACCCTATGACTTATACGAATGCAGGAACGAAATTATATTTATACGATGCAGGTACTGAAATTGATGAGCCTGTAGGTGCTGGAGAATATCAAGTTGTTAGTCAATCTGGACCAAACTCTGGGCCTGCAGATTCGAATACAGCAATTAGAAGAGTAGCTTCGTTAGAAGATGGACAGTTTGGAAAGGGAATAGTATCAGGAGGAAGCCCTGGTGTAGTTTGGAAAAATGATTCAAGAGGTGGGTACAATTTAATCGAAATAGATATTGTTCCTGAACAGTAAAATTTAATTTAATTGTAGTTTCTATTTTTGGGGTTTAGCTAATGCTGAACCCTTTTTGTTTTTAGATACTAAGTCGTCATTTAGAACAATTGAATAATAATTGATTACATATGATTTAATGAATTCATTTTAACATTATTAAGATTAGAACTAGTATTTTTTTGTATAAATTGAAATAAATGATTTGTATTGATATATAATTCTTTAGAAAATGTAAAACCATTTTATCTGATTTTTTGATTTTCTAAATTAAAAATCCTTCATGATGTCTAGTAGCCTAACACCGAAACAGATTCAGCATTTATATTGGAGAGCTGGTTTTGGAATTACTCCCAAGCAATTGAAACAACTCCGAAAACTAAATAGAAACCAACAAGTCGATTTACTTTTTAAAGAAAGTAGCGCTCCAAACGATTTAAAGTTATCTTTAGAAGCTGTTTTTAAGAAAGAGTTACACAAACTAAGTTTGGAAGAAAAACAACATGTAATGAAGCTTCGAAATAAAAAGATGGAGGAGCTAAACCTAGTTTGGATTACACGTATGAATACCACGAATGCGGTATTGCACGAAAAAATGACTTTATTTTTTCATAACCATTTTGCGGTACGATTGAATCAACCTTTTGAAATGCTTTCTTTTCATAATATGATTCGTAAAAACGCATTAGGGAATTTTGGCGAGATGTTGATGGATGTTTCAAAAACTCCTGCGATGATTAAGTTTTTAAACAATCGCCAGAACAAAAAAGGAAGTCCGAACGAGAACTTTGCTAGAGAAGTTATGGAGTTGTTTACCCTGGGTAGAGATAATGGATATACTCAAGATGATATTAAAGAAGCCGCAAGAGCATTTACAGGTTGGGATTTTGATGCAGATTTTAATTTTCAACATAAACACCGGAAACATGATGATGGTGAAAAGACTATTTTAGGAAGAACAGGATATTTTAAAGGTGAAGATGTTATCAAGCTTTTATTAGAGCAAAAACAAACGGCTAAGTATGTAGTAGAAAAGCTGTACAAGTATTTAGTGAACGATACACTTAATCAGACTACTGTAGATCGATTAACTAATACTTTTTACAACTCTAACTATGATATGAAAATTTTGTTGCGTGAAATATTTACTTCTGATTGGTTTTACAATAAAGAAAATGTTGGTGTGAAAATTAAATCACCAATTGAGTTTTTAATAGGTATTAATCGTCAATTTAATATTATTTACGAAAAACCAAAGAACTTAATGTTTATACAGCGAGGGTTAAAACAAGTCGTTTTTTATCCCCCCAATGTAGCAGGATGGCCAGGAGGAAAGCACTGGATAGATAGTGCTACTTTGTTACTTAGAATGAGATTACCTTCTGTTTTATTGGGTGATGGAACTATTGATTTTGATGTTGAATCAGAGGGAATGATGAAGCAAAAAAGAGGAAGATTTTTCGAGAAGAAAATTGTCACAAATGTTCAATGGAAGAAGTATTTAAAGCATTTTTCATACGATACTTTAGATGCTATAGTTTCATTCTTCATTCAGCCTAAAATAGCTGATTCTGCAAAAGAGAGTCTTAGTAATGTCTCTAATGCATCCAAAGAAAACTTTATTACAGCAGTATTAAGCTTACCAGAATATCAATTATGTTAAACCCCTAATGTTATGAATAGAAGAGATTTTCTTAAGAATTCGGTTTTCGCCTCATCAATGGCTCTAACTCCAACTTTTATGAAGGGCATGGAGTTTTTAACACCCAGTCAACTATCAGGGTACAAGAACTTGGTAGTAATTCAATTATCGGGGGGTAATGATGGTTTGAATAGTGTGATCCCCTTTAGGGCTGATCCTTATTACGACTTACGTTCAGAGATTGCTATTGATAAAGGTAAAATACTTAGATTAAATGATGAATTAGGTCTAAATCCAAGTTTAGCACCTTTGCTATCGTTGTACGATAAAGGAGAACTTTGTATTATTAATAATGTGGGGTATCCGAACCCTAATAGATCACATTTTAGAAGTATGGATATTTGGCATTCAGCGAGTGACTCGGATGCATATGTCCAATCAGGTTGGTTGGGACGATATTTAGATGCGAATTGTAAAAACGCTCATGGTATTATCGAGGTTGATGATGGGTTAAGCTTAGCTATGAAAGGCGAGCATAGTAATGGAATTGCTGCTAAAAATCCATGGTTATTACATCAGAGTACCAATACTAATTTCTTTAGAAATTTGACTAATAATATTTCAGATTCTGAGTTGTTAGACGAAGATAATCAAGGTTATTTGTATAAGACTTTAGTTTCGACAAGTGCATCTTCTCAGTATATCCAAAAGACGAGGAAAATTTACGATACGAAAGGAAAGTATCCTCAAAACAAACTGGGAGGTCAATTGAAAACGATAGCTAGTTTTATCGCTTCGGGCTTATCGACTAGAGTATATTATACTTCTCTGGGGGGGTTTGATACCCATGTTTATCAAAATGGTCCACAGAATAATTTATTAAAGCAATATGCTACTTCGGTTGAAGCCTTTGTAGAGGATTTAAAGCACTACGATCGTTTTAAAGATACGTTGATACTTACTTTTTCAGAATTTGGACGACGAGTAAAAGAGAATGCAAGTCGTGGTACAGATCATGGTACTGCAAGTAATGTTTACGTTGTAGGTGGTAATTTAAATAAAGCAGGGATCTATAATGATGGCCCAGATTTATTAAACTTGGATGATAATGGAGATTTAAAGTATAAAGTCGATTTTAGAAGTGTTTATGCAACTGTGTTGCATAAATGGTTAGAAGTCGATGATAAGCAAATATTAAATCGAAATTTTGATCGTTTAAATTTCGTGTAGAATAGTTAGCAAGCATAAAGTGGCTGCGTAATTCTTATCTAAGTGTCCAAAATTTTGTTAGATGCTCCCCCTTATGACATTAGGTCGAATCATAATCCAATGTTTTCAGGATATCACGTTGATTTACAATCCCTTTAAGGGCTCGAAACATTTTTATTTTGGTGATTTCTTGTCGAATTTTTGACAACTATATTTGAAAGTTAGACATTTGTTGAAATGGAAACATTTTTGGTTTTCTTACGTTATTTAGCAGAACTCACGTTTTGACTATATGGCTAATAGCGGATATAATACGTATCA
>CALFUO010000168.1 GCA_937929895.1 uncultured Aquimarina sp. | reverse complement strand
AAGTAAGGTAAAATCTCTTTTTCTATTGTATCTTTATCAAGTACACTGTACATAAGTAGGGATCATTAGTGAATGTAAGTATGGAAACATAAATTTACACATCCCTATTTTGCTATCAAAAAAAGTTTAAATCACTTCATTGTGAGGGAATACAACTTAAAAAAGACTATCCATATTTTTCAAAAAAAATAAATTATTACCCTCTGGATCGATCTTTTGAATTTAAATATAAGATCGATGATACATTTCAATTAAACGATATGGAGTTAGATAATTCTGTAATTAACGAGTTTGGAGATAAGAATTATGTACAGACTATTATTTAAAATATAAGCTTTCACATTAAGGGGTTATCTGAAAATAATGTTATTCTTAACGAATACATTTTTATAGCGTTCGCTAAAGGAAATCGTATCATTGTTTTCTAATAAGATAAGATTGTCCTCAAAATAAATTTCCTTAATTCGGTTTACATTTACTAAAAGATTACGATGCACTTGCTTAAAGTTAGGATTCGATAGTACTTCTTTTATCCGACTAAGCGATAACTTAATTTGATAAGTTTCTTTATCACATTTTATGCTACAGTATTTTTCTTTCACTTCAATATGGTTTATCGCCGAAACAGTCACTTTTACAACACTTTTCTTTTTTTTAACAAACAGAAAAGTTGGACTTAAAACAGCATTTTCTGATTGTAAACTTAATGTGTTGGGTTGTTTATAATGTGATTCGATAGCTAATTTTAATGAAAACAGCAATTCCATTTTATTATATGGTTTCAGTAAATAAATAAAAGGATTGGTAAGTTTTGCTTGATCAAAAATGAAGTTACTCTGCATATTTGTTAAAAACAAAAAAGGAATCTCTGTCCCAGTTTCATTAAGGTGTTTTGCAAAATCGATTCCTTCTAGCTTTCCATCGATAAGGATATCTAAAATAATCATATCGAAAGAATGTTCTAATAACTGATGTTTAGCTTCTTTACTATTTCTAGATAACACTACATCATAATCATTCGCTTCAAGAAAATTTTCAATTTCTTTAGCTTCCTCTTCTAGATCCTCTAAAACTAATAATTTTAACTTTTTCACACCTCTTCTATCGGTATTAAAGGTAATACTATTTTAATTTGCGTTCCAAAATCAATTTGACTACTAACTAATAAAGTTCCTTTATTTTTTTTAATTAACGTTTGACAGAGCAGTAACCCTAATCCTATTCCTTGAGATCGATCTATGTTGTCGATAGATAAGTTTTCAATGCCATTTATTCTAGTAATAATTTCTTCGGGGATTCCGCTCCCACTATCTTTAATCACAAAAGTGCATTCGTTTTTAGTAAGGGTATCTATTTTAATGTGTATTTTTCCTTTTTTAGGCGTATATTTTATTGCATTATCAAATATATTTCGAAATACAATTTTCAATGATTCTCGATCTACTTTTACTAAAACATCTTCTTCTACATCATTGATAAAAGAAATCTCTTTGGCTGCTGCTATATTTTCGAAATTATACCATACTTGTGCTACTAAAGTCGACAGAGGGTAGGTATTTTGATTAAAGATTAATTGATTGCTCTGTTCTAAAGACCAATGCAAAATATTGTTCAATAAATGAAAGGTGTCTTCTGTGATGGCCTTTGCAGTTTTAGTGTGCTTTTCAATTTTTAGAAGATCTCCTTTTTGTATTTCAGTTAGAATATGCTGGTGCTCATTTTTAAGAGTATTAATAGGCGAACGTAAATCATGTGATACTACAGAAAACAAATAATCCTTGGTTTTATTAGCTATAGCTAATGCTTCTTTTTGCTGTACTATTAATTTGTTTTTTATACTTAATCTTCTATTGAAATAACCTAGAAAACCAATAAAAACAACTAAACCCAACCCTCCTATTAAAAGATTTCTTCTTTGGATATTTTGTTGTTTTAATTGTAGCTTATGAAGCTCAATTTCTTTTTCTTTTTGTGATACAGCCATGTGTTTATCACGCTCAGTAAGTTCCCATATTTTCTCTCTATTCCAAATAGAGTCTTTCCAACGATTATATTCTTCATAATATAGAACACTTTTTTTATAATTCTTTTTGTTTTTTGAAACGATAGCTAAATTTTTAGCAGTGTTTTGTTTTATTTTTAAATCCGAAAAAGATGAGGCTAGTTGATAAGCTTCTTCAAAAAGAGGGATAGCAATTTTATCTTGGTATTGCTCATAATAACTATTAGCCAATTCCATTTTATAGGTAATGACTTCTAAAGTATCTATTGAGCGAATCAATTTAAATTCCTTATCAAAATAACGTTTGGCATTGGGGTATTCTTTTTTATGCAGATAACACAATGCTAAATGATGGTATGCTTTTTTTTTAAAAATGAGATTCGTGTTAGTATTACTTTTATTCCATTGTTGGTAATAATAAATAGCACGGTCGTACTCTTCTCTGAATAGATAGGTCTCCCCTAATTTTAAGTATTTTAAATTCTTAAGCTTCCAATCACTAGATATTTCGTTGAAATTTTGCGTAGCCTTTTTATAATTTTTTTTATTAAGCGCACTGACTCCTTGGATATAATTAAAGAGGTCTTTTTCTTCTATCGGCAATGTTGTCGATAAAATCTTATTACTATAAACATAACAAGAATCGTATTCATGATTTCTATAAAAGTAAAATGCCTTGCAAAAAGGTTTCCTTTTTATGACGCTACATATCTCTTCTCCTGTTTCATATAAAAAGTCTAGATCAGTTTTTATGGATACCTGACTTATTATAGTCATACTTACATTAAAAAAAAACAGTATAAGTGACCCCATAAAAGAAGTTATTTATTGGTGACGCTACACACCGCAGCAACAATATCTCTACTAAATTTTAGTAAAATGTTTCAACAATACCTACACCCAATTTTCCTTGTAATATCTTTTTATTAGCTTGCACAAGCAATCAAAGAAACAGTAAAGGCTAAAAAGCACGCATTTTAGTTGTTCTTTTCGTGATTTAAAATTACAAAGCTAAAGCTTAAATATTTTATTGACGACTAGTACGCACCGTCGTAACAGTACCTCTACTAAGAACAGGATCTAAATTAAAATCGTGCACAATAATTGCATCTACAGATTGAAAATTTTCCCCCAGCAACTTATACTCAAATTGAATATGATACATATTATATAAACAATCTGCATCTCCACCATCATAGGTAATATTAAACCCTCGACATAATATGGTGCTAGTTCCGAAAGAAGCCATGTCGGTTACAATATTATTTACACCAACGTAACTTAAAAAGATAGTCTTCTTTTCCTGATCTAAAAAGAAACCACTAGTCAAAGGGGCATTCGAAATATCTAAAAGAGTATTAGGTAAAGACATTACAATGTTTACAGTATAAGATTGTATAGAAGACTCTATAAGTTTATTTCTATCTGTTTCCGTAATGCTTACAAGCGGTTCTGTAGTACCTGAAGATACAGGATGTGTCGATATTTTATTGCAAAACCCCGGAGTTAATCGTATTCCTCCGACAGTGAATTGATTCATATTTTTGAGTGTGTTAATTGGTTATATTTCAAAAGTACAATAAATAATCATTAGTATCTGCTAAAGATTCTAGATCACTTCGTTTCAAGAAATACAGATCAAAATTGAACTCATAATAGCTAGAACAATTCCATTTTTAAACCTAGTACTCCCCCCTTACAACCTCTATCAACAAGACAAGGGAGTTTCATTTAAAAGTAGTTATACTAAACCTCTAAAAAATATAGCTTCCTCTTCTAAAGGAGATGTTTTTAAGAGAAGTACCCACCCTTACCTTCCTCCTGTGAGGAGGGGATTATATTGATTATTAGATTTTTTTCGGAAATAGCATAAAGGAATTATCTCGGAAAAATTAAATGAAATTGCCCTGCACATCATAAATCATATCAAAAGGATTGGGTATTTAGTATTGAAGGTTAAGTACTTTAAAACACACTTACACCTTATTTAAATACGCTTGTACTTTAATTAAATACGCACGAAGCATAAAATTACTTTCGACTCTATTTTCAATCTAATTTTACACAGTAGAAACACTTAGAGATCTCGCGTGTTATACAGAAAAGTAATCAACAATAATTTATTAAACTTTTAATAATGTACACAAAAATCACACAACAGGGAGGTATGAATCGAGAGAAGACTTTTACATACACTGCCAGTATTCCTGATACGAGTAATATCGATTGGGATGATAGTCGTAACGGTATGAACGATGAATACAATACCGTTACAACAGACGCCACTACTTGGGTGTGGCTATACGAAGACACTAATTATGGTCAAAGTGGAGACAATATTCTTGTTCCTGCTAATAAAACAAACTATGTTTTAGCAGATCATGATTTTACAAAGAAGGTTGGTAGCTTTAAGGTATACGATCATGACCCAACAGAAGTCCCTCCTACACCACCACCGTCTACAGAATATAAAACATTCGAAACGCTTACACCTCCGCCAGTAGCTAATAAACGTTATTTATTATTTGTAAAAAATGAACAGACAAATAATAATTTTCAGCCACTTTCATTTATTAATGGAGTCTTGGGGCTCGACCCTAGTGTATACAACAATAACGCCCTTCCAACTACAGGAACAATAGGAACAGATTTATCAATGCAATACCAATGGCAATTTTTTAAAGTAAGCTCTGGTAATTATGTGATTGCTAATTGTGATAATGGCGAGTTGTTAGCAAAATCTGAAAATATGCTTGATAACGAAAGTGTAGAAATAGAACTAGAAACGAATACTGATGTTTCTTGTATTTATTCAATGACTAAGTATCAAGACGAATCGGATAATTTGAGTGATACGATAGCAATGCGAGATGTTACTGGTGCAGGAGATACTTTTCTATCGACCTATCTTGATGCTAACGGAGCAAATGCATTGATGGAGGGGCAAGGAGATCCTTATAATAGTTCTCAATGGTATTTGCTAGAATACTCAGAATTTGAAATGCCTGAGATAACAACTATTGGTAATCTTGGTTTACCGACGTTTGACAATGGAATAGCACCTCCTTTATTTCCGATCGAACCTCAGATATCGAATAGTGTTTATGTGCCTTACTTCATGGTTAACGATAAAACGATGAAAAATTGGGGAGATAGAATTCAAAATTCACCATATTATCTATTGGTACAAAAATCTCAATATAAAATTAGTGCTAGTGTGATGAATAACACTGATAGTGTAGATATTTTCAATGAAAGTTGGACTTATGGATGGTCTGTTAGCTTATCTGCTTCTGTTAGTGCAGATCTTGGTTTTAGCATAGGAGAAACACTTGAAGCCAATTTATTCGTTGTAAAAGATTCTTTAGAAGCATCTATAAACGCAGAATTAGGAATCTCGTTAACCGGAGGCATTATAGGTTCTGGTTCGTATTCAAAAGATGTTAGTGTAAAAATCCCTGGACGCTCTTGTGTAGCCTTTTATGGTATAGAAACAACCTACGAATTGTATCAGATGAACGGTATTTCGTGCATTTCTAACCCTAACGTACCTATGAGAATGGACAATAATTTCTTAACGATTACAGGGACAATACCTAACTAATCATAAGTGAATTATTAAATACAAAAAGGTGTTTTTAAGATATAAAAACACCTTTTTATATTACAGGCTAAGACCGTAAAACATATCGAATAATTCTTTCTGATTTCGTGTTTTTTAGTTGTAAAATCAATTCGTATTGTTTTTCCATTTACAGGGATAATTTCTCTATCAGACAAATCCACTAAATGACTTACCTATTTGATAAAACATTTTCAAGTTCATCACTCTATCTATTACAGAGAACACCTTATTAAAAGTATTATCTGAAGGAATTCCATTTTTTAAATCCAGAAAAGTAGTTAAGAAATCTTCTCGTGCCTTGGCTAAGGATTCCTTATTTCTCCAAGTATCTGCTGTGAAAACAACTAAAATAAGAAGGATACTTCCTAATTTATAACGTTGTTTATATTGCTTCTAGAGTCTTCCTTAGAGCCAAAAATAAAACTTAAACTAAATTATAAGCAAGAGTTTACCTTGCTTATAAGTCTTATATTTTTTTTACACTTCTGCACTTTTTCGTACATTGATTTCAAATAGAAATTTATGCTATACGGAGGATCTGAAGCGAATCAGCGACTTGTACTTGGGCACCCTTCTGGGTTATTTGTTTTGTTTTTTACAGAAATGTGGGAGCGTTTTTCTTATTACGGAATGCGTGCTTTACTAGTACTATTTTTAGTAACCGCAACATTAGATGGCGGCTGGGGTTGGGAACGTAGTGAAGCCTTAGTACTGTATGCATGGTATACTGGACTAGTATATTTATCACCTTCGATAGGAGGATTAATTGGAGACAAATACTTAGGTTTTAAAAAAGCTGTGATACTCGGAGCTTCGTTAATGGCACTTGGCCATATAGCCATGGCATTCGAAGTTACTTTTAAGCCTGCTCTCTACATTGGTTTACTACTACTTATTATCGGAAATGGTTTCTTTAAACCCAATATTGCGTCCATAGTTGGAAATTTATACAAGAAAGCTCCCAACAAAAGAGATGCGGGTTACACGATATTTTATATGGGTGTAAATGCAGGTGCCTTTCTAGGAATTTTACTTTGCGGATATATCGGAGAAAAAGTAGGCTGGCATTATGGTTTCGGTCTAGCGGGTATTTTTATGATTGTTGGAGTATTGCAGTTTTATTATGCTAGAAAACTTTTTGGAAATATAGGTTTACCCCCGAAACAACTTAAAGAATTAGATGATGTCATAGAAGACAGTATTGACAATATCGAAGATAGTATTGAAGACCTAGGAAAAACTGTTTCCAAATCTAAAATCGAAAAAGACCGACTTATTGTTATTGGAATTCTAGCTTTCTTCACTATTTTCTTTTGGTGGGCTTTTGAACAAGCAGGTGGATCGATGACCGTTTTTGCGAAGGATTATACTAATAGAGTATTATCGGGTAATGGTGCTTTAGTTTTTAAAATTTTCAATACCGCACTGACAGTTATCCCAATGCTGATTATCACTTGGGTATTAAAACTATTGTTCAAACAAACGTTTAAGGATTACGGCCTATCTAATATCATTTTAGCCTTTGGTTTTGCAGTAATCTGGGCTATTGTAATCTGGATGTTATACCGCGAATTTTCTAGTGAAGTTACAGAAGTCCCTGCTTCTTGGTTCGGAATTTTAAATTCATTTTACATTATTGCTATTGCTCCGTTTTTATCAAAACTATGGGAAAGCAAATACAACCCTACGGCACCAGTAAAATTCGCTATTGGATTGATTCTACTAGGTCTTGGTTTCGGAATCTTAAGCTTCGGATCTCTTAGTATTCCTTTAGGGGCGAAAACAGCATCGGTTAGCTTAATCTTTCTAGTAATTGCTTATCTATTTCATACGCTTGGTGAGTTATTTCTATCCCCTGTAGGTCTTTCTTATGTAAGCCAATTAGCGCCTGCTAGATTATTGAGTTTAATGTTTGGGGTTTGGTACTTTTCAAACTTTATCGCCAATACAGCAGCTGGAATTACGGGTAGTTATATTGACCCAATCGTAGAAGACTACGGAATGAGCAATTTCTTTTTAATTTTTACGTTAATCCCTTTAACCGCAGGCCTTATATTAATCCTATTAAATAAAACTTTATTGAAGCTCATGCACGGTATTCGATAAAGTTGTAATTTTAGGAATAGTCTTTGCGACTACAATCTTAAAACCTATTTATGAAGAAGTTACTTTTTGTAATAACAATATTATTTAGTGGCATTTCGATCTCTGCCCAAGAAATTCATTGGTTGAGTATGGAAGAAGCTTTAGAAGCACAAGCTAAGAAACCAAAGAAAATATTCATGGATGTATACACTTCTTGGTGCGGACCATGCCGTATGTTAGAAGCCAAAACCTTTAAAAACCCTGATGTTGCTAAATATATAAACGAGCATTTTTATGCTGTAAAATTTAATGCCGAAGGAACGGAAGAATTTACCTATCAAGGAAATTTCTTTTCTAACCCTGGTTATATAGCAGGTAAGAAAGGAAGAAACGCTCAACATCAATTTGCTAACGCTCTTAAAGTTCGTGGATATCCTAGTATGGTGTTTTTCGACGAACAATCGAATCTTATTTTCCCTATTTCAGGTTTCCACAACGTACAACAGTTAGAAGTGTTTCTAAAATTAATGGGAACTGACGATTATAAAAAAGTAACTTCTCAAGCACAATTTGAAGCATACCAAAAGACCTTTAAAAACACATTTAAAGGTTAATAAAAAGTAATTTTTCTCTCAGAAAACTAGAAAAAGCTGAAGCACCAGAAATGAGAAATGCTTCAGCTTTTTTTGATACTATTACCTTAGTAAACTCAAAGGATTATACACCAAGGCAAACAACTGCTTAGAAATCTTCGGGCGCTTTAAATAGAACTTATGGATTACTCCAAAAACATCAGTTCTTCGGATTTACCATGGTAGTTGACTACTCACAAAAATCTTGTTTCAACTACCAAGTACTAAGACGTATTTAATATCCATGAGACCTTCCTAGGCAAGAGAATTATCTTTCTTCCCATACCTCCGCTTGAACTACATAAGATCACATCCGAAAATCATCTAATCTTTCCAATATCTCCAAAAAGCTTGGACGAGATAAAACATTAGATAACATACAAACATCTATTAGTTCTTTCCACTTTTTTTGCAGAATCTTATTTTCTTCTTTCACAAGACCCAATATATCTTCGACCAAGCAACCAAAAGCTCTTACTTCAATACGTTGAATAGATTTTGACATACTCGAACTCGTTTCATAGAAAGAAGCTGCTCCAAAATCCCCTAACAAACAATCATCTATTGGGTTTATTAAAATATTATGTGCATACAGATCCCCATGATTAATTCCTTTCGCGTGCAATTGTGCACAAACAGAGGCAATACTCTTAGCTATTTTGAATAAACCTTCGAAACTAAATACTCTATAATCATTAGTAAATACATCTCGAGTACAAGTTTTTAAACTAGGTGGGTTTCCTAAATTTATATATTCTAGGTCAATCAATTCCATAATTAAGCCCATTTTACCTTCTGGATGATTTTTTATTTTTCCAAGGATGGGTATTAGATTTTTATGCGTTCCAACCTGTATTGAGGCTTTCATCTCATCTTCTGGAAGACCATCGCTCGTCACTGCTCCTTTAAATACTTTAAGTGCTACTTCTCTTTCTTTTTCTCTCCAAAACCCTTTCGAAATAACACCAGATGCTCCTTCTCCTAATAACTGTTCTATTTCGAAACCACTCCATTCAAATGAACCTAAAGAATCCTGTTGTAATTTTAAAGTTTTCCTTATTTCATTTCCTCCAAAAGCAACCCAAGATAATTTAGGCAATTGCAATAACCACTTAGGAAGTTCTTTAAGTTTATTTGACGAAATTCTTAGTAATTCTAGACACTTACATTGAGACATTTCTTCAGGTAGTGTTTCAAGAAAGTTACCTGCTAGCATACACTTTTGAAGCAATTTTGCACTCCCAATACTTTGTGGTAATTTTTTAATTCGATTATCTGTCAAAATCAACCATCGTAATTTAGCAGGAAATACATTCTCGGAAACCCTTTCGATCTTATTAGCCTTAAAACCAATCATAGAAAGCTCTGGTAGTTTCCCTAGCACAGCTGGAAAATGTGCAAAGTTGTTATTCGAAGCAAAAAAGATTTTTAGATGCCTTAACTGACTAACCGAATCAGGCAAATGTTCTAATTTATTATCCGTTAAATCTAAAACTTCTAAAGTTCCGGATAACTTAAGTATCTCTTCTGGAAACTCGGTTAATCCGCAGGCGAGTTTTAATCGTTTTAAACCAATTAATTTTCCAGATTTTAAATCCTCTAAGGAGTGTGTCATATCTTTTTCGAATTGAAGGACAAATGTAATTGGATTATAAATTGCACTCACAAAAAAATTCTGTATCATTAAAAACAGAAGAATCTTACCATAAAACATGGAATAAAAAGGGGATACAAATACGGGTACATTCCTTAAAACCCTATGAATACTACCACTTCTAAAACTCAGAAAAACCTCTCTTTAACAACTTACTAAAATTTCAATATTTAATTTTGAAGAAAACCTTCCAACCATGAAAAGAAATATACTTTTTATCTTTTTTACATTTTCACACTTACTAATCAAAGCACAAACTTCAAATGAAATCTTAGGAACGATTGTAAAAGAAGTAGTTGACACATCAAATGGGCCTGAGAACACTACCTTTATCACAGGAGCAAGTATCACCAGTGGAGACCACAATGTTCTCGTTGGTGATGGAGCTGGTACTTCTTTAACTAGTGGAAGCAACAATACCTTTATTGGAACTTCTGCTGGTTTATTTCAAACCACAGCACGTGACAACACTTTTATTGGTCATCGTGCTGGATTTTTCAACATTAGAGGTACTGATAATACTTTTATTGGAGCTGAGGCAGGAAAATCTAATACAGCAACAGATAATACTTTTATCGGGAGTAAAGCTGGATTTTTTAACACCACAGGATTCGATAATACTTTTGTTGGTGAAGATGCTGGCTATGAAAATACCACTGGAAGTAAGAATGTATTCGTAGGTGAAGATGCCGGTTACAAAAACACCACTGGAAGCGATAATGTTTTCTTAGGAGAAACTACTGGGTTTGATAACACCTCTGGATCTAATAATGTTTTTATTGGAGGTGGTGATAGTAATCAAAGTTTAGAAAATCTCTTAGGCTTGGATTCGAGATATTCTTACACTTCTGTCGGAAACTCTCCAGGTACTCGCAATACCACCGGTTTAGCAAATACTGCCGTAGGGGCTGGGGCTGGTCAAGATATTCTAACAGGCTCAGGTAATACTTTTATAGGAAATGGAGCTGGAGCATATAATGAATTGGCCCATTTGAACACCTTCGTGGGATATGCCGCTGGTTTTGATAACAACAGAACTAACAATAGTAACAAAGCTATGAGAAACACTTTTATTGGTGCCATGGCAGGGGGTAGAAATCGAGAGGGAAGTGATAATATCGCCATCGGACACTATGCCGATTTTAATGATATTAGTGGTACAGAAAGAGGTATTGTTATAGGTTCCGAGGCTAGAATTAGAGGGAAAGATAATATTGTTATTGGTTACAACTCTAAAACAAGAACTATTAATGATAGAATTCACCAAATCGTATTGGGACCTAATAATCAGACGCTTCAAAACAATGCGGTTATTATAGGAAATAATATTAGTTCATCCCAAGCCAACACCATGCTTTTAGGAGGAGATGAAGCTACGAATCGCTATACGGTTGGAATTGGTACAGAAACTCCCAATCTAAATGCATCTTTAGATTTATCAGATATAGATAAAGGTTTTCTATTGAATAGAGTGACTACAGCTCAACGAAACACCATGTCCACTACTCCTGCTTCTGGTAATCCTTTGACAACTACAGATAATGGATTAATGGTATATGATACTGATTTAAATACCATATTTATTTGGAACGGGACAGCATGGTTTAACACTTCTAACACAGACAACCAAACTCTAGCTATTGATGGTTCGAATAATTTAACCATTTCTGGAAGTAATTCTTCTGTAGCTTTAGGGCCTTACCTGGACAATACGGATGAACAAGAGTT
>CALFUO010000167.1 GCA_937929895.1 uncultured Aquimarina sp. | reverse complement strand
CAGGTGTGACGATAGAAGTGAAATAAAAAAACACAATCCTCCTTTGAATTTTAAAGAATTTTAAAGCTTCAAATAACCCAAATCATTACACATGAAAATCTTTAAAATTATTATCTCAATCACTTCATTAATTTTTGCTTTCTCAAGCTGCTCACCCGATACAGTAGATATAGAAACCCAGCAAAATAGTGCCGATAATGTGAGTGAAGCAGAGACTTTTTCGCCTATTTTAAGAACAAGAAAAACAAGAAGAACAAGAGCATAAAACATTAAAAATACTACTAAGAAAATTTTTAAAATTATTATCACAATCGCTTCATTAGTTTTTGCTTTCTCTAGCTGCTCACCTGATAACGCAGATATCGAAACCCAACAAAACAGTTTAGATAATGCGAGTGGAATTGAGACGTTTTCACCTGTTTATAGAACTAGAAGAAGAGCAAGAAACTAAATTACCTTATATTGAAATTATAGAAGGTTGCTTTGTAATTACAGCTTTATATCAATTATCAATTTGTTTAGATTTCACACAGCTCTCAAGGTTCTGTGAAATCTGATTGATTTTCTCTTTTAATTTAGAAATGAATTTATCCTTAGATTTCTTTCCCAAGTTCAAGAGAAGGAAGTGTATCGCATTACAACGAAAATGGTGCACATTGGCAGTTGAGTGTGCTTGGAAAGTAGTTTTTTTAGTTAATTATTAGTTTCTGAAAGACTGAATTATAATACTTCTATTTTCTTAAAAAGGCATTGATAAAATGACGAAAGAACACAATCATCCGAAACTTTAGAATAAAGACCGTTTCACTGAAAGAGAAGAGAAAATAGACTTTATAAATCAAGTTGTTACAAATTTTGAACTTAGATATTTTTGATTCGTCTTAGAAAATATCTTTTCTCAGTATTTTGACGCTCAAGCTTTTTGAATCACTAAAAACAAAGCATTCAAAACATTTGATTTTTCTAAAATCCGAAAATTTCGGATACTAATGAGTCTATTTATACTAAATTAGTGTCAATAAATTGTACAATATAAAGACTTATGAAATAGAAGTCCTCCTAATTTTTACGGGTTGATCCATGATTTAAAACCTAAAAAAAAGCGTTCTACGAATAGAACGCTTTTTTTATTAAGTGAATTTTGTTCGAGAACGAATTTTATTTTGAAGAAGCTTCTTTCATTCCTTCTTCTATCATATTGTAGAACTGATCCATTTTTGGAAGCACAACGATACGAGTACGACGGTTAGCAGCGCGATCCTTAGCCGTTTTGTTATCTGCAACAGGAACATAGAAACTACGCCCAGCAGCAGTCATACGAGCAGGATTTACCTTAAAATCATCTTGTAATACACGAACAACAGCAGTAGCACGCTTAACAGATAAATCCCAGTTGTCTAATAATGCACCTTTTTTAAAAGGTACACTATCAGTGTGTCCTTCTACCATAAATTCAATTTCAGGTTTATTGTTTACTACAGTCGCAACCTTTCCTAAAACAGTCTTAGCTTTTTTAGTGATATTATAGCTACCACTAGTAAATAATAGCTTATCAGAAATAGAAATAAATACTACTCCTTTCTCTACATTTACTTCGATATCTTCATCATTTAAGTTACCTAAAGCTCCTTTTAAACTGGTTACTAAAGCCAATGTTACAGAATCTTTTTTAGTGATTGCATCACGTAGAGATCTAATCTGTAAGTCTTTCTCTTTAATACTTTCTAAAGAACGCTCTAGGTTAGTAGCTTCTTTGGTAGATAACGTTGCAAGATTGTTTACATTGTTTTGTAAAGAAGCATTAGAGTTCTTTAAAAGATTTACTTTATCTTTTAAAAGACTAATCTGGTCGTCACTAGATTTCTTTTTCTCTTCGCATACATTTAATTTTAATGTAGCATCATCTAATAATTGTTGAGTTTTCTTTTGTTTGTCTTGAAGTGCTAGAAATTCTTTCTTAGAAGCACATGAAGATAATATCGCTGCAGCTGTAACTGCAATCAATACAATTTTTTTCATATCGGATATGGGGTTAGTATTTGTTATACAAAATTAATACTATGAAGTCTTATAAACAAAGGCTATTAGTAATATTATGATAACTTTAGTTTTTTGACTTTGTGACACGATTTATTTGAGTATGTAAGAGTTTTTAGGGGAAATTCATGAAATACGTCTATTTAGAATGTCTAATTTATACCAGTTCTTATTTGAATTTACCTTAAAAGAAAAAGATGTTTTTTGGAATTTTACAAATCATAAAAAATTAGCATAGTAGCAGTTTTATGTTGAAATAAAATTTTAAAAGGCGTTTTTTAATTCGGTAAATTCAATTAGGAAATGGTATTAGTTGGCAGAATTTTGTAAGACACAACATTTATCTTAGAACTTTGTACGACAATAAAAGAAGACATTCTATTTTAAAGTATAGCAGGGATGAATTAAAATTGTTTGATCCTAAAAAAATAGACACTCCATCATGCACGGCATACTAAAAAAAAGGAGATGCAACCTAAGAACACATCTCCTTTCTACACTAAACTGAATTATTACGAAAGTCTTAAGCAGGATATACACTTTCTGTCTAGTAAACGTTTTACTTTTTAAATACCCCACCCTCTTTCGAGAAAATATTTTTTCTATTATTTTTTATAATGAACTCTATACCTCCAAAGTGAAATAGCTCCTAGTACGAATACTACGATCACTGCATTCCAAACGAAATCTGGGGTTACTACTTGGTCTCCACTGGCATAAGAATGTAGACCTGAAAGATAGAAATTCACTCCAAAATAGGTCATCATAATCGTTGCTACTGCGGCTAAAGACATAAAATTGAACCACCAACGTCCTCTTAACCCTGGCACATATCTCATATGAATTACAAAGGCGTATACCATAATACTAATAAGCGCCCAAGTTTCTTTGGGATCCCAGCCCCAATAACGCCCCCAAGATTCGTTGGCCCATTGACCTCCTAAAAAGTTACCGATGGTTAACATTACTAATCCAATCGTTAAGGCCATCTCTGTTACAACGGTAATTTCTTTGATATTCAAAGCCATCTTTTTCTTATTCTTCTTCGTAGTAAAAATCATAAGCAATAGAGCTAAGGCTCCTAGAATAGCGCCTAAAATAAATGGTCCATAGCTCGCTACGATTACCGCTACGTGAATCATTAACCAATAAGAATTCAACACAGGCTGTAGGTTTGCAATTGCAGGATCCATCCAGTTCCAATGTGCTACCATTAGAATAATTGATGTTACAAAGGCCGTTGCTCCGATGGTCAAGTCACTTTTTCTTCCTAAGGCTAATCCGAAGAACTGAGTCGCCCAAGCTACATAGATCATGGATTCGTAAGCATCACTCCATGGTGCATGACCCGAAATATACCAACGATAGATCAACCCAATAGTATGGGTCACAAACATTAAAAACACCGCTATTTTTCCTACTAAGACAAGTGCACGAATGAATTTGTTATCCCAGAAAATATTCAATACTACGAAAATCAGTAACACTAATCCCCCTAACATATAGTACACAAACAACTTCTTGAAAATATCGTATTTGTTGTACATAATCTCTGCATCGATTTTCTCTTGGGAAGGCAACACAGCGCTTCCGTACTTCTTTTGGAAGTTTTTAATTACTGAAAGATACTCGTCGGCTTTGGTATAATCTCCACTTTTACGTGCATCTACTAAAGACTCTTTATAAATCGGAATGATATGTTTTGTAAACACAGAATCTACTCCTTTGAAACCAGCTTCGTTCAATTCTGGTGGAGAAAACCAAGTGTTCTTAGGATCATCCTTTTTAGGGAAAATACTAAGAATCCCACCACTAAGCGCCGAATTCATTAAGTAAAATTTCTCGTGTGTTTTCAAGAAATCTTTTTCGAAATTACTTGGTGTATTTGTACTACTTGCTTGTTGTAAATAAGGTTCTAATTTGTAGTTCCCTTTATTATCGAAAAGATCGATTAAAGCGACACGCTTCTCCCCTTTTGGAGTTCCTAAAATCTCACGAATACTGTCATTTTCTTTTTTGATATAAATGATCGGAACGTTGTACCATGCGAATGGATTTTCGATCATCGAAAGCATCACCTGGTCCGATGTCATCCCTAGATAGGTATCCCTCTTACTAAGTTTTCTAAGTAACTCTGAAGAGAAGGTATTGATAGGCTTCATACGCCCGCCTTCATCTTGTATTACCAAACGCCCAAACTTTTCTGCATGCTCGACAGATGCAACATTGGCCTTAATTAAAGAATCTAACTGCTTTTTAGAAGGACGTTGTGGTGCTTCTATAAAGTTATTTTGTGCTTTTAAGCTATTTCCCCAAAATACCCCCAGTAACAATACAACTGTTAAAGCGGATTTTTTGACTTTAATATCACCCAACATTTTTTCTAAATCTTTAAATCGAGAACCTTTGATTAATAAGATTCCCATAAGCCCTATGTATAATAATGTATAACCTATATAGGTAATCCATGTTCCCCAGAAGTCATGATTAACCGATAAAATCGTCCCACTTTCATCTGGTGGAAATGACGCTTGGAAAAAACGGTAGCCTTTGTGATCTAATACATGGTTCATAAAAATCTCGTACGGTGTATTTCTTCCTTCATCTACTATTTCTACCTTACTCCTATATGCTGAATATACATTATCTGTACCTGGATATTTATCAGCAATAAAATCATTTAGCTTTAATGCAAATGGTAGTTGCAAAGGTTTTGATCCATAACTTAATTTAAAATCAAGTCCTCCGATGTTGTATTCTTTTAAATTATTCGAATATCCTTTTCCTCCTAACAACTTTACTTCTTTAGTTTCTCCGTTGGCAGTAACCTCTAAAATTAAAGCATCTTGTTGTCCTTTTTCATTCGGAATATCCATCACATCGTATACTCCCTTTACTGCATCTTCGGGAAATACAAATTGCGTACCCGCCATATTATACAAAGAACGCATCATTAAAGGCTGTAGACTATCACGAGCAACAGTTCCTTGTTTTTGGTCTGCCATTCGCATGAAAGTTCCATCGAAAGGAGCGTCAATCGTGTACTTCCCATTGTCATAACCAATATTAATCGCTCCTGGTGTAGGCTTATTAAAAGCAAAAAGAATATTATGAATGTTAGAAACCTCTCCCGCTTTTAAATAATGATCGTGACGTTGTCCTCCGCCAGCTTCGACCATTTTTAGATGCAGTGCCCCATCTACGGTCGGCACTAAACCTTCTTCTGCACCTTGAATATATTTTTTATAGGATATAGTAACAGGTTGACCATTAAAATCGGTTTGGTATGTAAAACTGTTTTGACGATGTGTATATTCAGAAAACTCTAATGGGTAACGTACAGTCTTGCGCATTGGTTCTCCATTAATATCACCATCAATCAAGGTGGTTAGGTATGCTTTTTCTGAAAGAAATTGATTGGTAGTTTCTCCTTCCGTAATTGGCATCATCCCTTCGTATCCGATATATCGAGTAACAAAAGCACCTATAATAATTAGAATAAAAGATAAGTGTAAGGTCAATGTCAGCCATTTTTCACGCTTGTATAGGCGATACTTTTTAATATTCCCTAAGAAGTTAATTACGAATAACCCCATGATGGCTTCGAACCACCATGCATTATACACTAGGATACGTGCCGCTGGAGTACCATGGTCGTTTTCTATAAAAGTCCCTATTCCCATTGCGACACCAAAAGTTATAAACAGAATAGCCATAAGACGCGTCGAAAAAATAGAATCTAAAATCTTTTGTTGTAGTGAAGTGGATTTCTTCTGGGACATATCTAAAAATTTGATGCACAAAGTTACTTCATCGCACAGAAAAAATAGTATAGACGCTATATATATTTACACATACATTTGTTATATTTTTAAAAGTATAGCCCCTATTTTTAACATATGATAACTGTAACTGTTCTTGGAAACGGAAATGTAGGCACACAGCTCTGTAAAGCTTTTTTAAAAAGCACCGAAGTACTTCTTTTAGAAAATTACAATCGTAAAGGTCTTCCTATTAGCGGATGTCATGTTACAGTAACATCCGACCTACAGCAATTAAAAAAAGCTGATGTTTACATTGTAGCCTATGGTGACCAAGCCCTTTTTGAAGTTTCTGATACTTTAAAACATCTAGACGGTATTATTGTACATACTTCCGGAGCTACCTCTATGAAGGTGTTTTCTGACTTTTCAGAATATGGAGTCCTTTACCCTATTCAAAGTATTCGAAAGGAATTGGCTATTAATTTTAAAAAAATACCATTCGGTATAGAAGGCAGTACCCCTACCGTTACTAAAACATTAAAAAAAATAGCGAATAGTATCAGTAATCATGTAGATATATTAGATTCGCAACAACGATTACAATTGCACGTAGCCGCAGTTTTTGCTAATAACTTTAGTAATTTTATGTTTTCGCAAGCTGCAGAAATCTGTGGCATGTCAAATATAGATTTTCAGTTATTATTACCCTTGATTTCGGATTCCATTAAAAAATTAGAGATTAGTGATCCAAGAAAAATCCAGACGGGTCCTGCAGTCCGTAACGATGAAGTTACGATAGAAAAACATCTAGATATTTTAAAAAATAAAGAACAAAAACACCTGTATAAAACCCTTACCAAAGCAATCCAAGATTATTATGGACAAGAATTATAAAGAATACCTAAACGACATTACGACCTTCATTTTCGATGTAGATGGAGTATACACCGATGCATCATTATTAATAGATAATGAAGGTAACCTATTACGTACCATGAACACGAAAGATGGATATGCCACTAAAGTAGCATTAGATAAAGGATATAAAGTGTGTATTATTTCTGGAGGAAAAAATGAAGCCGTAAAAAAACGCTTTGAAGGTTTAGGTCTTGTAGATGTATACCTAGGTGCTGGAGATAAAATTCATTGTTTAAATGAATTAGTTGCAAAATATGATTTGAACCCAGAACAGATTCTATATATGGGTGACGATTTACCAGATATCCCCGTAATGACCCGTATTGGTTTACCCACTTGCCCTCAGGATGCCGTAGCTGAAGTAAAAGCTGTTTCAAAATATATTTCGCACGTAGTTGGTGGACGCGGGTGTGTTCGTGATGTAATTGAACAAGTTCTAAAAGTTCAAGACAAATGGCCTACTGATGATGAGCGTACAATTACTAGTGCCTAAATTAGTTTGTAGTTTACAGTTGTCCGTTATCAGTAGTAAAACAGAAAACTAATCTTCTATAAATTATCAACAGACAACTGTAAACCAACAACTTTCACAAAAAAGAATTACAATTTCTTAACGGGCTATTAAATACTTAGATATATATTCGCCAATTATGAAATTTGCGTGGATCTCTAAACTTTTATTTTTATTCCGTTCGACAAACGCGCACGGAATACACTCCCCTTTTATTTTTGATTGGGTGACTCAATGTCTCTATAAGAAGAGGATTCATGAAGCTAAGATTAAAAAACTGATTCCTAAATTTCATCAATCTCTAAACGTAAAACAAATTCAGATTTTAAGAGATAGTTTAAGATTCTTAAAACTTAAAGACATCTATACTGAGGCGCCAGGATCCCATGGTATTTTTAAAATTATGGATTCTTCTGACATTAAAGTATCTAAAGAAACTTCAGATCAAAACGATGCATTCTTTATAGCTACCTATCAAAAAAAACTGGCATTAGATCTAGATACTATTACTACAAAAGACACTTTTTGTATTATTTTTGAAGCCCCTCATTACAATATTGATCTCTGGAATCGACTTCAGGAAATTTTCAAAGCATCTATTATTGTGGACACCTTCAACTGGGGATTTATTTTTCTAGGTAAAAAACAAAAGCCACAAACTTTTAAAATTAGAACAAATCGATTTTTGAAGTGGGATTATAAGCCGATTAGATTGTAGGTATCAGGTATCAAAATTATTATTTTCTTTCTAAAGAAAACTTTATCTATTTTTATTTAAAATGCTGATAGCCGATTGCTGACAGCTAATAGCTTTTCAAAAAAAATGAAAATATACACCAAAACAGGAGACGAAGGATTTACAAGTTTATATACTGGGAAACGAGTTCCTAAATTTCACGATCGAGTAGAAACCTACGGAACTACTGATGAATTAAATTCCTTTATTGGATTACTTAGAGATCAAGAAATCGATGTACCCATAAAAAACTTTTTGACTCAAATTCAACATCAGCTATTTGAAATCGGAAGCTATTTGGCAACGGACAATGAAGAAAAAGCAAATGCTTTACTACATCTAAGTGACAAAGAAACCTCGATGTTAGAACAAGAAATCGATGCGATGAACGACACCTTGCTGCCAATGACACACTTTGTGCTACCTGGCGGCCACCCTATTGTGTCATACTGTCATGTTTGCAGAACAATCTGTCGTCGTGCAGAACGACTTCTTGTTAATTTTAACCACCATAACCCCATAAAATCGGAAGTTTTACAATACCTAAATCGACTATCTGACTACTTTTTTGTATTGGCACGCTTCTTGACATCCGAATTGCAGATTGAAGAAATTAAATGGATTCCGAAAAAATAACTTATTTTAAGGGTAGGTTTTTTTTCAACATAAACGTATAATTAAAATATTTTTTACTTGCACGGAAAAAGTAAAAAATTATTTTTGCAAAAAATTAGAATAAAATGTATTGGACATTAGAATTGGCATCTTACTTAAGTGATGCACCTTGGCCAGCTACTAAAGACGAGTTAATCGATTATGCGATCCGTACCGGAGCTCCCTTAGAAGTGGTTGAAAACTTACAAGCTATTGAAGACGAGGGGGATTCTTACGATTCTATCGAAGAAATATGGCCAGACTATCCTACTGACGAGGATTATCTGTGGAATGAAGACGAATACTAGTCTCGATGGGCAATAAAACAAACTTTTAAAGTCTCTATCGAGGCTTTTTTTTTGCGTAAATTACGCACGTAAACAATTACACACATGGGAATTTTAGATTCTGTACTCAAAATATTTGTTGGTGATAAGTCTAAGAAAGACGTAAAGGCGATGCAGCCAATCATTAACAAAATCAAAGAAGCTGAAAAAGCTTTGGTTTCGATCTCTAATGACGAATTGAGAGCAAAAACAATTGCTTTTAAAGAAACTATTAGCACTGCTAAAACGGATATCAATAAGCAGATCGAAGATCTAAAAGTTAAAGCGGAAGCTACTGCTGATATCGATGAAAGAGAAGATATCTACAACGAAATCGATCAGCTAAAGGAAAAAGCATTAGAAATCACTGAAGATACTTTAGCTAAGATTTTACCAGAAGCATTTGCCGTTGTAAAAGAAACAGCGCGTCGTTTTACTGAAAACGATCAAGTTGTTGTTACTGCTTCAGAATATGACCGCCAACTCTCTGCCGAAAAACCTCATATTAACCTTGATGGAGATAAAGCAGTTTGGAATACAAGCTGGGATGCTGCAGGTACTGCAGTAAACTGGGCAATGATTCACTAC
>CALFUO010000166.1 GCA_937929895.1 uncultured Aquimarina sp. | reverse complement strand
CGTAAAATCTTTCTTCCTGCCTCTAAAATATCTTTTCGAATAGGTTCATTATTCGATTCTAAATCATCGACAATTGATTTAATGAAAACACTTTGTTGCGAACTTTTTTCGATGATAGGCTTGTAATGTGCTAAGGCATCTAATTGTTCGTTGATAACGCCACCAATAAATTCTTTCCAAGTAGCATTTTTGCCATCACGAACTTCTTTCTTTATAACTTTTTCAAGATCTTCTAATTCTTCGTTAGTAGCGATGTTCGCTTCAAGGATGAATTCTTTGAATTTTTTGTTACAATCAAATTCTTTTTCCCAACGTAAACGCTCTTCACTTTTGTAGCGTTCGTGGGAACCAGAAGTAGAATGACCTTGTGGTTGGGTCATTTCGGTAACATGAATCAACACAGGTATATGTTCTTCTCGTGCATAACGATTTGCTTTGTCGTAAGCTTCGATAAGCCCCGTATAATCCCAGCCTTTTACCGTAATGATTTCTAAACCTTTTTCAGTTTCTGTACGTTGGAAGCCTTTTAATACTTCCGAGATATTTTCTTTGGTAGTGTGGTGCTTATTGTGTACCGAAATTCCATAACCGTCATCCCAAACGCTAATTACCATAGGTATTTGTAAAACACCAGCAGCATTAATGGCTTCTAAAAATAGACCTTCGGAAGTACTAGCATTACCAATACTTCCCCAAGCAACTTCGTTTCCTTTTTTAGAAAATTGAGTGCGATCTCGAAGGTTCGGTAATTCTTTATAAACTTTAGACGCCTGTGCTAACCCAACTAAACGGGGCATTTGACCAGCGGTACACGAAATATCTGAACTGGTATTGTACTGTTCGGTTAGGTTTTTCCAGCTACCATCTTCGTTTAAACTATGGGTTGCAAAATGCCCTCCCATTTGTCTACCAGCGGAAAAGGGTTCTTTTTCGATATCTGTCCAAGCATATAGTCCTGCAAAAAATTCGGAAACTTTGTATTTTTCGATAGCAAACATAAATGTCTGATCACGGTAATACCCAGAGCGAAAATCCCCTTTTTCGAAAACTCTAGCCCATGCTATTTGTGCCAATTCTTTTCCGTCACCAAAAATTCCGAATTTCGATTTTCCAGACAACACTTCGCGTCTACCCATAAGACTGCATTGTCTACTAAGGAAAGCAATACGATAGTCAGAAAGTACTTGTTGTTTGAATTGTTCGAACGAAATACTAGTATTAGTTTCGGCTTCAGGCTGCATAGAGTCTTGTTTAGAAAGAGTAAAAATACAGTTTTTAGCAGGGAAGGGCAAATACTAAAATGTTTGCGAAACGTTAAAGCGCAGTTTTTTAGGATTATTCTATCAACTACTATATAAATTCGTCCAAAGGAATTTCTTCGATAAGTTCTTTAATCTGAATATTTCTCCTGTTTCGGATTGTAAGCCAATTTTCCCTTCGGAATAGGGAAAATCTGTAGCCATATTTACAATTTTACCATTTAGTTTGTGGATAGAATATTTGTTACCCATAACGATTACTTTACAAGTATTCCATTTACCGTTAAGACCATTTGCTTTGGCAGTTACAGATGCTAAATGTTCTCCACGATGTCCTTTGATTGGTTTTCTTCCTTTACTTAGAAGAGTAAATGTTTTAATATCTTTAGAGTATCAAGTCATATCTCTCCCCCAATAATCACCTGTATGGTTTTTATCTTTTACATGATTGTAACGAACTTGATATTCTAGTCCTTTAGGCCAAATTTTATCATCAACTACATGGTAGTATATACCAGCATCGTGTTGAAATTTATTGAAATTGTTAGCCTTGTCTTCTCCCCATTTGTATTTAAATTTAAAGATAAATTTACTGTAGATCTTGTCGGTGTAGATCATACTATGGGTTTCTTTTTTACCTATGTTTAATTCGTATTCTTTCGGGAAATCCTTGAATACATGTATCTGTCCGTTATCTATCGCAAAAACTTTCTTCGCTAATTCGGGATCGTTTTTTCTGATTTTTATGTACAAACCATTGAAGTCTTCTCCGTTAAATAAAGATATGAAGCCTTCTTTTTTAGTACCACTAAAAGACAAGAGACTAAGAGTAGGTAAATAATTGGAATTAAAAATCTAGTAAGCTTTTTCATGTTAGTTGTTTTAGTTGAGGTTCAAATTAAGGAACATTCTTTAAGATGAATTTATTAACAAAAAGGTATGGCTAGGAGAAAATAGCTTATTAATTAGAGATTCTATTTCTTAAATAAGAAATGATGACTTTTTCTTAACTTAAGTGTTTAAAACTAAGAACAATCTTTACTAGATATTCTTTTTAGGGTAAAGAAAAAAGAGTATTTATGTAGATTGTATTGTTCAAGAATATTTCTCTTGTTTGGGTTGTAAATATTTTTCTTTAGAAATTGATGTTCTCGCAAACGATTATTTCCTTAGATATGTAGTTACTACACTATCGATATTATCATTTTCATCTGATTCAAGAATATTAGTAAAAGACACTTTATTGTCAAAGAACATTAGTTTAAATCTAAAATCTTGTTCTTCTGTGATAGTAGTAAACTCCTCTCCCTCGATACGATATGAAAATTCGTTAGAAAAAGAATTACATTCTTGTGTATTACTATCTGTTACATGGTTTGTAATCTTAAAAGTACTAGAGCCGAAAATAATGTAATCCATCTTGTTACAGTTATCTGCAACTTCTTTCCCATTTATTAAAGTACTTATAAGTTGCCATTCTCCTTCTATAGAATTTTTATTGTCGTTGTCATCATCTTTACAGCTAATGAAAAGTATAGAAAGAAGGACTGTTGCTAGAAAAAGAAATTTATTCATTTAAAAAATGTTTTAAGAAATTTAAAGTTTTTTAAATATAAAAAAAAGAACTAGTTTAAAATAATTCGGTTATACTCTAACTTAATGTCTAAGATCAATACCACTCTCGAGTAAATAAACCAATTAACGTCTGAAGGTTTAAAGAGAATTTAAAACGAATTCTATTTCCATAGTCATCAAAAGAAGGTTCGAAACCAAGGCTAGATTGCATTGGGAAATAGATTTCTAAATAGTCCTGTACAAGATTTAGTTTAATTCCTGAATCGTATAAAAAATCAACATTTTTACCAACGTTTTTCACCAATCCAACATCACCATAAGCCATAATCCAATTCCAAATACTGGTTTCTACTGAAGTAGTCGTAATCCAACGATTGGCAAATCGAGGAGTCAAACGAGATTTGAAATTACCTTCTGCATTAATAAACTGTTGACTAAGGAAATTACCCGAGTCTGCCCTTGTTAAATAATTGAAATCAAATAAGTAATCTGTAGGTCTATCTAGTGCAAAACTAAAGAAATCTCCATCCCTTTCAGTATTATTGAATAGAAAAGCTCCAGCAAAAAATCTAAAGTCAATCCATTGATTATTCGAAAATAACTTTCGATATCCAAAGGTAGAAGATAGTTTACTAAAGTTATTGGCTAGTTGATAATCTATATTAAAACCGATAACACGTTTTAAATTCGGATCACTATATCGGTATCGTGTGTTCAATACGCGATAGTTAGGAGTTTCTAAGGGGCTTGTGGCAGAAGATTCTCGTTCGATAGAAACCAAACGAGCGGTTATCGATTGTGTTAGGTTACGTCTTAGATCTTTTGGGCGATAGCTAAGTCTAACTCTTGGTGTGTAAGATAAAAACTGAAGTCCAGGCGCAAAGCTTTCTATTTGTCCAGAAAAGCCTCCAGAAAGAAAAGCCCATCCATACTCTTTCAGCTGGTGGATATAGGAAATGCTTCCTGAACCTTGAATTTCATTAGAATTTAGACCATATGATGGGGTTATATTGTATCTAAAATTTCTAGGGTATAATAATTCTTTGTTGAAAAATTGTAATCCCATAATTACGCCATCTACATCATTAAAATCGTAAACAGGTATCACAAAGGTTTGGTGATATCTAGGATCTTCAAAATCTTGAAATAACCGTAATTGTAATGGTTTATGGAAGATAGATTTTCTACTCCAGTAATTATTTCTACGATTTGCTTCGGGAAGCTTCTGTTCGAAATCTAACGAAAAATATTTAGCATCCCTAGCAAATGTAATACTGGTAGTATCCTCGAATTTGGATATCCATTGATTTCCTAAATGTTGTTTTTTCGAAAAACTACTAATTTTTACAGGAACTGCTTTTCCTTTATTGGATAAAAGTACGCGAATGCTATCTCCTTCTTTTTGGACTTTCTGAATTTTAACATCAACTTTTTCATTAGTATTTAGAAAATCTTTTTCGAACCACGAAATATCTTTAGAGGCCTTTTCTGAAAGTATGTTTAAAAAATCATCGGCATTGGTTGTTTTTAAATACTGCTCATTATAAAATTTAGGAATAAGAGAAGATAAATCAATTGCATTGTCATAATGAGAAAGATAATTTAATCCCAGTCCTGCTTTGTAGGGATTCGAAATATTGTAATTGAATTTTAATAAAGAGTCTTTGGGTAAGGTTAGTTTTTGTTGTAAAAAACGCGAAGGCATATTCTTATATCCCAAATAATACTGGTCATTAAAATTCAATTTAGCAGCATGAAACCAACGAATTCCTACAATTTTACTAAGCTTACCTAATAGCTTTTCATTAGGGTAATAAGTTTCAATATACTTCATTAAAACATGTATTTGAATGGCATCGGTAAACCATTGATTTGTTCTAAGGTTCGAAGTAAAATGACTAGATTTAGCCATCTTAGTAAGCTCCTTTAGTACAATCATTTCAAATTTAAATTGAGCTTTAAAAGGAGTAAAGCCCTTAGGTAATTGAGTAAAACCGTATACGGGTTGTTTTAAATAATCGATATACGAAATATAGATCACCTCTTGTGGAAACTCACCATAATAATTGGTAGCAAACTGGTAGGTTTTTAGAATAGATTCTTGAATTTCGATAGGGGTTAACCTATTATTAGGAATGTCCGTTACAATCTTTTTATCTCTTATGTTAAGTGAATAAAATTTGGAATTTTCTCTAACATCTAGATTGATGTTACTAATGTGATGCCCTGTAAGTGTTTGTTTTTTGGTTTCCTCTATAACCTCTTTTTCTAATCTTAGATTAGAAGCTATTTGTAGATTTACGGGAACATTTAATTCTAAATTGTAGCTGTCTGGACTAGCAACGAAATCATTTAAATTTTTATGACTGTAGTATAAAGGCTTTTCGTTGATTATAGCACAAGGTGAAAGATGCCAGTGTTTTAATTTATATTCCTGATGGTCAACTCCAAATTTTGTAAATCGAGCATCAGGAATTTTTACTTTATACTGTAGTGAGATTGTTATTACTTCTTTTTTAGGTAATTCATTTTCTAATTTAATTTCTACAACATCTGGATGTCCTTTGGGTCTTAGCCATTGTAAAGAAGTATCTTTTGTAGATATTTTAGAGATTGTTGTAGCTCCTCTATGTTCTTCAAATGCATATTGAAATGCCCTTCTAAAATCCTCAGCAAAACGAATTGCTAAAGGGGTAGATTTATCAGAAAAAGCATTTGCCCAATCCATTAAAAAAATAGAGTTGATTGAATGGCTTGTTGTATTGATATAATCGATTTCATGTTTGATATGAATCGTATGTGTAGTATCTACCAAAGTGGCTCTTATACGATGTTTATGCTGTGCTGATAAGCACATAAAAAAAAGCATAAAAAAAACAGAAAATCGAATTTTTAACAAGGTAATTAGGGCTTAAAAGTTAGGGCTTAGATTATTTTTGTCGTAAAATAAATCTAGAATTTCAATGACCTCATCAGGTGTATCTACTAAGTGAACCAAGTTTAAATCTTCAGGACTAATATTTCCGTATTTTTCTAACAAAGTTGTTTTTACCCATTCGAATAAACCACCCCAAAAATTGCGATCCACTAAAATAATAGGGAATTTAGCAACCTTCCCTGTTTGTATTAAAGTAATGGCTTCGAATAACTCGTCTAGAGTACCAAAACCACCTGGCATTACCACAAAGCCTTGCGAGTATTTTACAAACATTACTTTACGAACAAAAAAATAGTCGAAGTTAATGCTTTTGCCTTTTTCTATATATGGGTTGTCGTGTTGTTCGAAAGGGAGTTCGATATTCAAACCAACAGAAGTACCCCCGACATTAAAAGCTCCTTTATTTCCAGCTTCCATAATTCCAGGCCCACCACCAGTAATTACTCCATATCCATTCTTAGCGATTTTTTCAGCCACATCAACAGCTAATTGATAGTAGGGATGGTCGGTTTTGGTACGTGCCGAACCGAAAATAGAAACACAAGGACCGATTTCACTCATCTTTTCAAACCCATTTGTGAATTCTCCCATTATCTTGAATAATGCCCAAGAATCGTTTGTTTTTATTTCATTCCACTTTTTATGTCTAGTCTCGTTTCTCAAAATCAATACTTTTTAAATTCGGCTAACTAAATAACGAATTAATTTGGTTTCGGTTGCTGCTCTCGAATTATATTTTTTGTAAAAAATGGTAAACTAATTCTGTATAACCGTTGACTCAATAATCAAACGTGTTCACTAAAAAACACCCTATTTGTTTTTTAAGCTTTCGTAAATTGAAATTGTTAAAAATCTTGTAACCAGCTTTATAACATTTTGTGTGATGTCTATCAAGTATTTGTAAACATTACCAGTTTAATATTAATTATTTACACTTAAATTTTTCGTCCATGAGTACTACAGCGAGTACCCAGCCAAAGAAGGTTGTACTTCCCCTAGAAGTGAATCGAGGCAATCTTAGTGCTGCATTGCAGCAAGCAATTGAAATTGAAATTGCAACGATACCAGTATATTTATATACTTATTATTCAATTAACAGAACGCCTAGTCAAACTGCACTACAAACTCAAATTTTCAAGGATTTTAAAGCAACCCAAGCAGGTAAAGAACATCCAACAAGTGACCAAGTTTTACAAGAAAAAGCCAAGGAGTTAGCTTTAAAAACAGTGGTGTTTTCTAATAAATCTGCAGCTTTGATTATGAGTGTTGTGGTAGAGGAAATGTTACATATGGCATTGTCATCCAACATTAAAAGTGCTTGTAAATTAGGGGGATTACCAATTTTAGTAGATAAGACACCAAATATATGGCCAGCATATTTACCAGGGCATGTTCCAGAATTTGATATTAATAGATCTAAATTAACTTTAGATCTATTACATACTTTTTTATTGATTGAAAGCCCCAACCCCTTTAATAATGGAAATGGAGAAGAAGGTAATGCTATTGAATATACTACGATTGGTGAATTCTATGGTCAAATTATAGATTTTATTAAGAGTAAAGATATTTCGGACGAAGACTTTCAAAGTGGTAGACCGCAGTTATTACCTAAAAAAGGGTATTACGGGCAAAATAATATCGATACTATTTATTACGATGAAAACCATAAGCCGCAATTTGCGAATGCAGATGATAGTGGGGTTTTAGTAGGTATTTGTGATAAGGCATCTGCGATTCATGCAATCGAAGAAATTGTAGAGCAAGGAGAAGGAAAACCAGTAGAGGAAGATGTCTTTAAAATAAACGTTGAAATAGAAGAAAAAATTACTGCATCAGGAATAGTTGAAGTTTCTGCCGAAGTAGATGTTGATATAGAAAAAGAAGAAATTAGAGGAGACCATTTAACCCCTAAAGGAGAAGTTAAATGTCCAATGCATGTTGGCGAAAATAAAGCAGATTTTGATGATGGTGAGCGAAAAGAGCTATCTCATTTTGATAAGTTTTTAGAAGTGTATTGTACGATTAAAAAGACGAACGAAGAGTTCAATAAATTTTTGGAGATAGATAACTTCGATTACACGAAATATTTTGTGAAAGATATTGCTACAAATCCTGCTACGAGCGACTACCCAGAAGCTATTCAGAAAATTTCAAACTTAACGAACGCTATTTATTCTTATTTATTTGTGATGACGGAGGCTTGTTATAAGACTGCGGGACATAAGCAATATGAGATTTTTATGTTTGGAATTCACAAGTCTATGATCTGGTTGTTAGATAATCTTTGTGCAAAAATGACGGGTTTAACATATATCGATCCTAGTAACGAAGTGAAAACAGCTACTGCAACATTTGAAAATTACGCGTTTAGTAAGGCTTCTAGCCCAAAATCTCAAATCATTGCATTATGTAAAGAAGCTATGAAAGCAGGTAAAGTAGTTACAAATACCCATTTACAGCGTATTGAAGATTTGCCAGACGTGGCTTTAGAATCTTATTTAGTAGAAAAAGACGCTCCATTAATCTAGAGATCTAGAAACTGGGGTGCGATTTAGATTAAATCTGTCATGTCGAGTGATTCAAATGATAATTTGAATTGTATCGAGACGTTTTTCACTGAAGTGATGAGGTTTTCGATATATTTTGTTTCGTTTCACTGTACAAAAACAAAACACTCAAACTGACAACCTAATTTTATAATTAAACTAAGGTTAAGTAATAGGTGTCATAAAGTGAGCTAAGGTAATCTTGTGCTGAGAGTAGATGAAGAAAAGGCTTATTACATGTGACCTAATTACAACATTAAAACAGAACACATGAAAAAAGAAATAAGAAACGAAATAGCAAAAAAAGCCTCTAGTAACGGTTGCGGAGGTAATTCAGCAAGTAATGGTTGTGGAAGTAGTGGCGGAAGCAATAGCTGTGTATCAAGTAGCGGAGGATCATCTAATGGATGTAGTTCTTCTAGCGGAGGAAGCAATGGATGTGGATCTAGTGGTGGCGGAAGTAACGGATGCGGAGGTTCTCCTTCAAAGAAGTCTTCTCAAAAAGATATTGCAGTGCCTTTAGAATTGCATGCTTGTATGGGGTTAAATGCTTGTAAAGGTCATGATCGATTTGGAACAAACAATTGTGCAGGTTCGGGATATTGTGCAACACAAGTACACTCGTGCCATACCTTGAACAATTGTAGAAATCAAGGTGGTTGTGGATTGTACGGAGATACCGAAGAACAATGTCGTCCAGGTGCTAATGATTGTGCATGGCAAGGAAGCTGTGGTACACCAATCCCAGCAGAGCGTTTTGTAACACAAGGGGCGAATCAAGGGAAAAGTGTATGGCAAATAGCCCGTAAATTATTCGAAGAAAGAATGGATAAGGCACAACGTACCGTGAACCCAGCTCCATTTACATACGGACCACCAGTAAAGTGGTTAGAGAATAATGGTAGAACAGAATCTTGTGGAAGTAGTGGAGATAAATACTGCTCTTTTGGCTTAAATAATCCAGCACAAAGTGCCGAAGAGTTTGTTAAAAATAGTGCTAGGCATATCGATGAGACCATGAATAATTGTGAGTGTGATAAGCAATAGATAATACTATTCAATAAAATTGAATCTATCGCTAGGCGAAAAGGAGATTCTCGCGTAGTAGGGAATCTCCTCCCTATAGATGAATACATTTCATAATTTGAATATTCATCATCGCTAATGATAGAGGTTACGTCATCCTGAACTTGTTTCAGGATCTCATCAAACATATACCAAATAGGGTGAGATTCCTTGTCAAGCAAGGAATGACAAAACTATGCTAAAATATTACTGATTGTGCATATTCATTTTTAATAGTTACATTAAGTAATAGCCAATAGCTACTTATGAAAAACAACAAAGAACACATACAAAACTTACCCAATCTAGGTCTTGGAGTAGGACTACGGGGAGAACACTTCAATCATATTTTAGAGCATCGCCCTAAAGTGGACTGGTTCGAAATTATCTCGGAGAATTTTATGGATTCAGGGGGGAGACCTCGTTATGTACTAGATCAAATTGCGGAACAATATCCTGTAGTAATGCATGGAGTTTCTATGTCTATAGGGAGTACCGATCCTTTAAATTTTGACTACTTAAAAAAGCTAAAACAATTAGCTATCGATACTAAAGCAAAATGGATCAGTGATCATTTGTGTTGGACGGGAATCAATCATATCAATTCACACGATTTATTGCCTGTACCATTAAATGAAGAAAGTTTAGCTCATATTTCTAAAAGAATCAATACCGTACAAGACTTTTTAGAGCAACCTTTAGTTATAGAAAACCCAAGTACTTATTTGACTTTTCAAGATTCAACCATTGCCGAGTGGGACTTTTTGACCTATCTAACGGAAGAAACAGGCTGTGGATTATTACTGGATGTAAACAATGTGTATGTTTCGGCTTTCAATAATGAATTTGATCCAGTTGAATACATAGAAAATATACCTCACGATCGTGTGGTACAAATGCATTTGGCAGGGCATCAAAATCAAGGTGATTATATTATCGATACCCACGATGGACCTGTAATCGATGAGGTGTGGAAACTATTCCATTTGGCGTGGAAACGTACAGGCGGAACATCTGCTTTGTTAGAATGGGATGGAAACATTCCTGAATTTGAGGTGTGTCACGAAGAAATTTTAAAAGCCAAACAGTTTATGGATACTCTGGTTTTTGAAGAAGTTAAGAATGATCGAAAACAAGAAAATAGTCGATTGGTATCTAACCCTATTGATTTTATGGTAAACCCAGTGTCTAAAGAATTTGAAATTACTTATGGAGATCGATAAGCCAGTACAAATAGAGCTAGATACTATTTATGGGTGGATGCAATCTCATGTAATTAGCAGACATCCATGGGATATACAATCCTTAGAAAAAGTAGTCAAACCAAGTAGCAAGCTTTCTGCACAGCAACATCTTTCTATTTATAGAAGAAGTTATTTCAGTAGGCTTAGAGAATGTATGTTGGTACAATTTCCTGCCTTGAGTTATGCTTTAGGGAGAGACTTATTTATACAATTCACGGACATATACTTAGCACAATACCCATCACAGAGTTATACCTTGGCAGATTTAGGGCAACATTTTGAACACTTTTTAGAAGAAAATAGACCCGATAAATACCAAGAGCAAAAGGAATGGTGGGTCGATTTTATGATTCAATTGGCTAATTTCGAGTTTCAAGTAAACATAAAATTCGATGAAATAGCCGATGAAAATTATCATTTAGTGAAAGATATTTCTATAAAAGACGATCATCTCAATGTATTACCTATTTGTGAGTTATATGCTCACGATTTCCCCATTAGTATTTTTTACAAAGAAGCGATTAACGATAAATCGCCAGAGCAGCCTTTACCACAAAAAAGTTACAGCGCACTAATCAGAAGGAATTACCGCTTAGGGATTTTCGAATTACAGCCCTTACAATATCATTTTTTGAAAGTACTTAAGGAAACAAATTCTGTAAAGGAGAGTTTATCAAGATTGTGTTCAGAGTTTGACTTGGATCAAAATGAATTAATGGCTACTTGGTCAATATGGAAAGAGGCTTGGATTGAAGAGGGGTTTTTTATTAAGAAATAGTATTTCTTAAAAGGGGATGTCACTCCACGTTCCGATAGCTATCGGAATTCGATAGAAATTATAGTGGAGTCTCCATCAATTTAAACTAAAAATAGTCTCTTTTTAGAGGAGACACTCGATATTCCAGGTGTGATAGAGATAAATTTAAAATTTACTTCTAAGACATTCAAACTAATGTATTATACTTTTAGAAAATGACTTGAAGAATTTTGTTATAACTCTTTACACCCACATCCCAATTCATTACGATAATCACAATAAAACGTAATCGGTTTCTGATTGTTGTTTAAGAAATAATCTTTAAGATTTATGCTATAAGTTTTCACTCCATCAACCTTAAAATAGATCTCATGATGAAACAGAATATCATTTAAAATGGTCACTTTACAATCCAAATATTTTTCGGTTTCAGATAAAAAACCTTTTTTCGATTGATAGGGGAGAAACAACTGCTTAAGTTGAAGTACTTCTTTATCCAGATAACCTATACCCGAAGCTCCTTGTGCTTGATTATAATTACTTTGATCTAGCCAAGGGAAATTTTTACATTCTACCGTAAATGGAACTTTCGAAACTTTCCATAAGTCAAAAGACGAGTCGAATATGATCGGTATATATTGAATTTCAGTAAGCTCTAGAATATTATAGTTCATATACACATATTGAACAGGTTTATTTCCTTTGAATACAAAGTTATCTGGAGTAACAATACCAATATCAAATTTCGATTGCTTTTCTTTTTTTATCACAGGTGGAGAAGCGATATAATACTTCGAAACGAAGTAAGGGGCATTGGTAATGGAATCTATTCGATATCCATAAGGAAGGTTATGAAACACTTGATCTCTACATTCCCATTTTAACCCATTCGGAGCTTGATTCCAATATGTTGAATCCGCATTAGAAATAAAAGTATTACACCCCATTAAGGTAACTCCTTGCCCTTTAGTTTGGTATTCAGTAGGTAGAGTAGAGGTTTCCATGTTAAAATTAACATAACCTGTAGTGGTAGAAGGCATTTGGTACTGCCCTATTAATAGGGATGAAAGGAAAAGGAAACAAACTACAATTTTTGGTTTTAGAGATTTCATAACCTAGATTTAATATTTTCCATTAAAGATCTTATGTGAAAGGCCTATATCCTAAAGATATTAGTGAGTGTATCAATAACTTTAGTTATTGTAAGTGAGGCTTCTTTCTAACTTCTTTATGTACTTTAACTACTATTTTTAAATACATTTGATGTAGGACAGCATATTGCTTACAGCCTATAGCTTAAAGCTTATAAAAATGAACAACCGAAAAACCCAATTAAAAGCCTTCGATCGATTATTAACCATAATGGACGAATTGCGTGAACAATGCCCATGGGATCGTAAGCAAACATTAGAAAGTCTTCGTCATTTAACTATCGAAGAAACTTATGAATTGGGGGATGCTATTTTAGATAATGACTTAGAAGAAGTTAAAAAGGAGCTTGGTGATTTATTATTACATATTGTGTTTTACGCTAAAATAGGAAGTGAAACGAAAGATTTTGATATTGCCGATGTAGCAAATGGCATTTGTGAAAAACTGATTCATCGTCATCCACATATTTATGGAGATATAGAAGTTAAAGATGAAGAAGAGGTAAAAAGGAATTGGGAAGCGTTGAAATTAAAAGAAGGTAAAAAGAGTGTGCTCGAAGGTGTACCACGTTCTTTACCAGCTTTGGTCAAGGCAAGTCGTATTCAAGATAAAGTAAAAGGAGTAGGTTTCGACTGGGAAGAACCCCAACAAGTTTTTGAAAAAGTACAAGAAGAATTAGCAGAATTACAAGTTGAGGTAGAAAAAGCCGATAAAGATAAGATCGAAGCAGAATTTGGAGATGTGTTATTTTCAATGATTAATTATGCACGCTTTTTAAATGTAAACCCAGAAAATGCATTAGAACGTACCAACAAGAAATTTATAAAGCGTTTTCAGTATTTAGAAGAGAAGTCTAAGCAAATAAAAAAACCACTTAACGAAATGACTTTAACAGAAATGGATATTATTTGGGAAGAAGCCAAAAAGCTTACGAAATAATCTATAGGTATAAGTCGTTAAGCGAAAAAAAAGCGTTTTGTCTTAAAAAGTCTTAAATTCAGTTGTTTAGTTGTTTGTGAGTTGATTGCAATGTATATTAGATTTATGTGTAACTAGCTATAAATTAGGGTTTTGTTTTCTATATCGACAATAGTGTCGATAAGTGTGTTTTCAATTGCGTTTTTGTTTTCCTTGCCTGTATTTAGCCCAATTTGATACTGAATTTTACTTTCCTCCTTTGTGAAATCCACAGGGGAATACAGATACTGGCAATATAGGGACTTTAGGTGTTCCTATTGTATCACCAGCCACAGCAGCATTTACACAAGGAATAGGGAATAGTCGAAACGTAGCTATAGGTACAGATTGTTGTAAATTAGAAGCACCGACTTTGTCTCCCGATTAATCATAAATAATTGGTTTATTGAGAATTAGATATTTAACACACTAGTACAGGTTGTTGTCAAATATTCAATTCTAACAAGGTCAAAATGTTAGTTTTTAAGTGTTGATTGTGTTTTTAATACTGTTTCTTATATGAATTTACCCTAAAGAAAAATGATGAATTTAGGAATTATACAAGTTAGAAAAAATAAGCATAGCAGTATCTACGGTAGTTTTTTATGTTGAAGTACTAGTATCCGAAAGTTTTAAGTTTTAGAAATGATAATTAATATTAAATGTTTTATTTAGAGTGTCTTGTGAATTTTTGAAGCTAAAAATTTTAGAAAATATATTTTCTAAGATGGATTGAAAAAGTCTTAGACGAAAACGTCCAATGTATTGATATATAAAAGTCTATTTTCTCTTCTCTTTCAGTGAAA
>CALFUO010000165.1 GCA_937929895.1 uncultured Aquimarina sp. | reverse complement strand
CCAAAAAAGGTGATATCTTCCCAATCTTCGAACCATCCTGATATGACCGATGAAATAGTGAGGAATAAAATCTCTTCCAAAGGATATTTAAAATTGCCTTTATCAGTTCTTCGTGGTTCAGGTAAGTCTGTAAAATGAATCGTGAATAGGGATTTTGCTGTTTTTCTTGGGCCTTGATAGGTCATTTTTTTTATATGGCAGACCACCTACCATTGTAGCATAAAAGTAATTATTTATATGCTATTTCGAAATTTTTTAAAAGCGTTTGCCCTGTCTTGTACTCCGAAAGTCAACGATTCTATTTGCAGCCAATCAATACTCTCTTTTCGAAATTCGAATTCGTTTAGGTACTCTGTACAAATGCCGACACGATTCCAAATTATTTTATGTTTCAAATTGATTAACTCTGCTACAATAACTTTATCTGAAAAATTACAATTTTTGGCACTAACATAAATAGGACATATCACCTTTTCCCCTATCTCTGGATCGATCATATTCCAAGCTAAACACTCTCTTGAAGAGTTTTCCAAATCATATAAAAGCGTAGGAACTAAATCCGCATATTTACGATTAGCATATAATTGATTCAATCTTTCATTAAGAAAGACTCCATCTATATAAAAATTAGCAAAGCTATCATAAACGTTTTCGTTTCTATCTATTTTAACGCTAATCGTATTCATTTAGGGACATGTTTATGTAGAATTATCAAGAAAGTACGATGCAAAGAACTTCAAAAACCGCTTTGCACCATACTAAATAAACTTTCTTAATTCTATGGTTATGATTTCTTCATCAGTCTTACGTATCGTATAAATCCTTTCCCTTTTTGCTGAGAGGTTAGATTTTCTGTAGTCAGAGAAAACTCTAAATCCGTTGGAAAATAATCTTCATCCTCTACTGAAGTTTCAAAACGTAACTTATACCCTTTGTCTATTTTGTCAGTAGGAATATTGATTTCACGAATAGTTCGCTCTCCTCCTCCGATAGTTGCTCCTGTAATACCATCTAGGCTTGGTCTTTCTTTTCCGTAAAAGCTCCACCATTCGTCAATATCATGATACCACTGATCGTCTTCTCCTTGTACATACAAAGTTTTCTCGTATTCCCCCTTAGGGTTCATTAAAGAGACAATAATGTAAGCTCCTTCTCCATCATAGTTTTTCAATTGAATCATACAACGAACCTTGGTCTCGTCTTTTAAACCTGAAAACCCAAACAACACCAAAGAACTGATTACTAACAATATAACATTTTTCATTTGATTATTTTTTTAAATTCTTTTTATTTTAACAACTTATTTATCAAACACTTAATCACAGTATAATTCATATTATTTGTAGAATCAGAATAGAGTTTATTTTCAAAAATGGATTATACTTTTATGACTATTCAAATTTCGTACAAAAAACCTATTTAAAACAAGTCTAAATTAAAATTATTTAATTTTATATATAATCAATACACTAAACATCAAATAAAAAGTTTAAACGTGTTATTAAATTCATACATAAAGAGAAATTTTACTCCATAAAAAAATCGCCTATAAAAATTATCTAGGCGATTTTTAGTTGTAATGAAAAATTACTCTTACGATCTCTTAAACACAGAAATAGTTCCCAATTTAAAATTCAAAACATAGAGCTTATTCTTGAATACAATTAAATCTATAGGATTTGATAATTCTTCGGAAAGAATTTGTTTCACCTCTCCTGAAGTATTTAGAATTATAACTCTATGATTTTCAAAATCTGTTAGAAAAACTTCCTCGTCATTACCCCAGACTCCTGTAGCAGCATTAATTTCAAGATCTGCAGCCATTATTTTCACAAACTTACCTTCCTTATCAAAAATCTGAATGCGATGATTATAAGCATCTGCTACATATAGAAATTCGTCACTGATATGGATATCCGTTGGGTAATGAAACTGCCCATTCTCTTTCCCCTTTTCTCCTATGCTAATCCATTTTGTCCCGTCAAAGAAATGAACTTTATGATGGTAAAAATCAGCTATTCCATAAGTATCTTCATAAAAATCTATGGCAGCAGGAGCATCTAAACTTGGGGATTTCAAAGTTTCTGTTGTTCCATTATATAAAAGCGTAATAACATCTTTTCCATATTCCGGTATCGCCAAGCCTCCTTTAAAATCTGTGATATGCATCGGTCGATCGAACCCTGTTTTCTCGTTTAGAATATAACCTTTTTCACCTATTTGAACTATTCTATTTCCTTCTGCATCCGAAACCCAAAGGGTATCATTTACAATAGCTATACCTACAGGCTTTACCTTTTCTAGTTGAATTTCATGATCAAACGTCCAACTCGTAGACTTTTGTTTACAAGACTGCAACAAAACAACTCCTATAATAATATATAGTACCTTTCTCATAATACAGTCTATTTGCGGTAAAGACAACATGGTGGAAGTTCATCGTAAACCTTATCTATGGACTTGACATACTCGTTATCATGTCCAACTTCCGCAATTAACTTTCCTATAGTTTCTTTATCAATATTAGTATTCATAACTAGCGATAACCTTTGGGACTCTAAATCCCATATCGCAGATTGTACTTTTGAGTTAGATAATGCAGCAGCTTCTATTCTTGCTTTACACATGTCACAATTTCCAGAAACAAGTATTTCTGATTTACGTAACGCTGCTTCATTTGATATTTCTGTTGCATCCGGAAATGACTCTTCGACACCATTTATTCGTATAATTGAAGCTGTCTTTGGTGTATACCCTGCCTTTTTTACCTGATCGATTACTTGAATCATAGTTAATGGCTTGTCCGAAGGATATTGAAAAGAGAAGTCTCCTGTTTCGATCTTTATGGCAACGTCTTTAATACCCTTAAATTCTTTGAACTTTTTCTCTAAGCCATAAGCACAGAACGGACACCCTAAACCATCTACCTGAATTTGATATTTGTCTAGTTGCTTCTGACCTAAAAGGGTTGTTATCCCTATTAAATGAACTAATACTATTGATATAATTTTTTTCATGATTTTATTTTTTAAAATGTATAACGAGTCCCTAGAAAAACACTTTGTTTCAATGTCCTTTCTTCTGGAAAATCATTTACTAATGGAAATTGTATTGCCAAATCAAAAGTGATGTTTTTTCTAGCGTACTGAATTCCCTGAGCATATAGTAATTGATACCAGTCCCGTTCTACCAACCAATTACTTGTATATTCAAAATATAGATTGATCTGCTTATTCGGGTACTGAGGTTTTAAAAGTGGTAAACCAAAACCTTGCTTTATCCTAAATTCATCTAAATCAGAATCGGGTGACCAATTATAGCCTAACTCAGAAGAAATTCCATATTTTAAAGTCTCTAAACCACTAACTACCCCCAAATAACTTTGATATTTATTTGTACTAAGCTGTAAAACATCAAACGATCTACCGGTTGGCAATGTCTGAAGAGTTTTAGCTACCAAACGGTGTGTTCTTCCTGTTTTATCTTTTCTGTAAAATTGATACTTACCCTGCAGTTGTAAGTCTGCCCAATCCCAACTACTGGCAACACTATCGAAATCTAGTTTTATAACTGGTATATGAACCGCAAACAACATTTTTTCTGACGGTAGATAATGTACCATAACAGGAATATAAGTGGCTGTACCTTGATTAGTAGTTCGGATCTCGGTCAAGGTTTTGACCGTTATACTATTTCCTCCTAACATTATTGGCTTATCAGCCGTTATAGGAGGCCCTTGTGCTTGTGCTACAAAAAAAGTTATAGCACTGCACATCATTAAGATGACATGTTTCATTCTTTAATTTTAATATGCCTATATAAGGCGTCATTCAACATTTAAACTATTTTAAATCCTTTAGTTTAAATGAAAAATCAAATTAAAAACACTTGAAACAGGACAGTCTTATCCTCTGAAATTTGTATTTTTTTATATTGATCAACACTAATACTATGAGCATCAATAAGTGTTAGATATGAAGTCTTGAAGAAGTTAGGTGAAGTAAAAACGATGTTACTCGAAAGCTGACCTTTCTTTAAAAGAACAGTTGCTTTTGTTTTTAAAATATCATTACTCGCCTTTTTTAGAATAGATAAATCCTTACAACAGGACTTTTTAGTTACTTTAAATCGACTTCTATTTTCTTTCTTAGACTTAAATTTTGTGAAGCAATTTTTAGAGGTTTTATTTAATTCAAAAGAAACCAAATACTTCCCACAATAGTGCGTACTTGCACTTATTGAAGTTGTTGCCATTAACACTAAAAGTGTAAGCAACGAAGCTATTGATTTTTTGAATAAACTTTTCATCTTACCTCAAAAATACAACTTTTTCATAGTTCTAATACAGCTCCCTCAATTTGAAGCCTGTTAATCTTTACCTAAAACTTATGCTTATACCCTAATCGAATTACCTGAGTTTCGGGATAATTATCTGCTGTATAATTGAAATTATTACCAATGATTTTTTTGCGAGTTACCATTGTATTTAAGATATCCGTAGCATTTAAGAAAAATTCTCCTTTACCATTATAGACCATTTTCTTTACTCCAAAGTCTATAGCATACCTCGCATCTATAGTCCCTTGAGGAATAATGTCCGGAGCTAAATAAATAGCTGACAATTGAGCTTTTGTAGTTTCTGAAAGCTTGAAATAACTATTAAACTTGATATTATATGAGTATTTAGCCTTTTCTTCTGCACTGAATACATTCACTGTTGGATATAAGTTAACTACTTCGAAAGCATCTATTTGATTATAATATCCGTTAAAACTCAGATCAAAATCAATTTTTTCATTTAATGCTTGATTGAAAATCATTTCTACACCGGTATTAGAACTTTTACCTGTATTTTGAGAAATATTATAGATAAGGTTTGAATCGCCAGCTGTTGTAGCAATTCTCGAAATTTCTCCGTCCGAAATTCGATGATAGATAGCACTTTTTATTGGTGCTAATAAAATAGACTATGTAAAATGCCTTAAGCAAATCAAATTTAACTTGATGAAACAATGTTTGCGCAGTGGGAGACTCAACATATCTGCAAGACGTACATTGACGAGAATGTTTTGCATTACCTGCACAACTATGCTTATGGCCACATTTTCTACAAGTATAACCATTAGACCACTTTAGCTTAGATAAATACAACAGACAGTCTTCAGCACTTTTAAAACGCTCTTGAAATTCGAATAATGATAGGCTTTTGAAATTTTGTTCCATAATAAAAGAGTATAGAGCCCTTAATTTACTA
>CALFUO010000164.1 GCA_937929895.1 uncultured Aquimarina sp. | reverse complement strand
ACCAAACCTAAAGTTTCATCTACGTTTAATGATGAAAGAGCGGCTCGTAATTCTGATTTAGTTTTTGTAATTAACATTAATTAAAGGTTTACGCCGAGCAAACTTACTATAAATACGGCTAATCTCTATAATTTTCGTAGTTTTGCAGCTACGCTAAAATTTAAATACAAAAGCAGCTATATGAACGGTAAAAAGATATTGTTTGTTTCTTCAGAACTAGTGCCTTATCTACCTGAGAATGAAGTTTCTTTAATGTCATACGAAACCCCTAAAATGGTCAATGGTAACGGAGGGCAAATTAGAATCTTCATGCCAAGATATGGTAATATTAATGAAAGAAGACATCAATTACATGAGGTAATTCGTTTATCGGGGATGAATTTGGTAGTTAATGATTTCGATATGCCATTGATTATTAAAGTAGCTTCGATTCCGAAAGAACGTATGCAGGTTTACTTTATAGATAACGAAGAATACTTCAAAAGAAAAGCGACCGTAACAGACAAGGATGGTTCGCTTTTTAAAGATAATGACGAAAGAGCTATTTTCTTTGCAAAAGGTGTTGTAGAGACGGTGAAGAAGTTAAATTGGGCGCCAGATATAATTCATGTTCACGGTTGGATGGCTTCTTTATTGCCGTTATATCTAAGAACCTATTACGCTAATGAGCCTTTATTTGCCGAATCGAAAATTGTTTCTTCTGTTTACAATAACGTTTTTGAAGGTCCTTTGGGTGAAGATTTATTCGGAAAAATTAAATTCGATGAAATAGCTGACGAAAAATTAAGTCTATTAAGTGAAGCTACTTTTGAAAATTTAACGAAAGTAGCGATAGAATATTCGGATGCAGTAATTGTAGGTTCTTTAGATTTGCCTTCTGATTTGGAAGATTTTGTGGAAAGTCAAGATAAACCAGTTCTAGAATACAAATATCCAGAAGAATTTTCTGCGGCGTACGAAGAGTTTTACTTAAATGAAGTATTGTCTTAATTTAACGACTTTCTTAAATATGAAGTTAATTCGAACTGTAGCAAAAACAGCTGCAGCTTTACTTGTATTGGTCTGTTTTTCTTGTGAAAATGAACAGGATATTACTATTGGAGGTGAAGTGTTACCAGGAAGCTCTTTGGAGTTTAAAGAAGTTGAAATTGAAAATGCGGTCAACCTGACCCAAGTTTCGACCAAAAGAGTCCGAACCAATGATTTACCATATTATCGTTTGGGTAAAAGTGCTAATACCAAGTATGATTTGGTTGTAAAACCACAGACAGGTGATGTTTCTGCTATACAGGGGTCGAAGAACTTCTATAAGTTTAAATCTGCGAAAATAGTTTTGTCTTATAGATTTAAGGATACCACGAAAAATGTAGGTGAAAATTTAGTAGCATATCAAATAAAAAAAGGTAGACAGCAAAATGCCGAAGGAGAAGTTCGTGTGAAACTTCATAGATTGAAACAGGTCATTGAGTCTAATGACTTTTCTGTTGCTTTTGAAAATAGATACTTTTCTGATGGTTGGAGGAATGGAATCAATGATCTTCGTTGGCCTTGGGGTGCAGAGGATTTAGATTTGATAGAAGAGATGTCAATTAAGCCATCTTTTACAGATGATTTTATCGAAGTAAGTACATTAGGAGATTTGAATACATTGGGTACTCCCTTGGTATTAAGTAAAAATGTCGAGAAGAGTACATCTATTGAGAATAAGACGACTGCTGTTTCTATAGATTTATCAGCATCTTCTAGTCTTTTTGTAGATTTTTTTGGAGAGAATAAATTAGATGCGGAAACTTTAATAAGAAAATCAGGTATAGATTTTCAGAAGGAATTTAACGCTTTCTATTTTGAGGTGATTGAAGATCAGACAGCTAATGTTTTAGAGGTTCTTCCTAATAATTTTCTTTCAGGTGTTGAAATTGCTACTCCTGTGATTTCTAGAGTTGAAGTTGTATTTGATGTAGTAGACGAAGAAGGGAATTCTGTAAAGGTGAAAGATGATAGTGGTAATGATACAGATACAAATCAAGAATATTACTTGTTTTTCCCGTTGACTAATATTAATTCTTCGGGTATAGGAGAGCCTGCTCAAACAATAAATTTGATAGCAAATCTAAATGAAAATGATTCAGCAAGTGATAGTGAGATTTATTTGAAGAATGGAGTGGGGTCGGTTGCGCTATTGCAGTTATTTTCTGATGAATTGTTGACTTCGTTTTTTGAAGAAAATACAATTAATGAATTCAACAAAGATGCTATTATCAGTAGAGCGGTATTAAGATTTACCGCTGAGGGAATTAGTGAGTCTTATCCCGAAAGATTGGTTTTAAATAGGCATAGATTGCCTAGAGGAGGTAGTGGTTCACTTTTTTTAACTGATTTTAATGATAATATTTCTAGTCTAAGCTTATTAGAAGGAAATCACTTACTAAAGAAACAAGAGGTAGACGGTAATACAATCTATGATATCGTAATTACAGAACACTTACAAGAAATCTTTAATCAAAATAATTTACAGTCTGCTGAAATACAAAATTTTGATATGACTTTAAGTATTTTTAATAGAGATGATCGTATTACGGCGATACCTGGTTTTAAAACTGAGGGAAGTAGTACTCAAGAATTTTATATGTTAGAAGGATCCTTGCTTTCGGATGAAGAGGTGAAAATATCTAACTCAAATGTCGAGAATGAAACATCATTGAAACCAAAACTTATTGTTAAATTCACCCCCACAAATTAAAATTAAGTAACCTAACTGCTCAAAAACTATGTGTGGAATTGTTGGATATATTGGTAGCAAACAAGCTTACCAGATAGTTATAAAAGGTTTGAAAAGACTAGAGTACCGAGGATATGATTCTGCGGGAATTGCTCTGTATGATGGTAATAATTTAAATATTACTAAGACTAAAGGGAAAGTTGCTGACTTAGAGGAAGTAGTTTTTAAAGATAATAATACACAGGGTACTATAGGGATAGGTCATACAAGATGGGCAACACATGGTGTTCCTAATGATGTAAATTCCCATCCTCATTATTCTAACTCAGGAGATTTAGCAATTATCCATAATGGTATTATTGAAAATTACGAAGCGTTAAAGCAAGAGCTTAAGAATAGAGGGTATGTGTTTAATTCAGATACAGATACAGAGGTTCTTGTTAATTTGATTGAGGATGTACAACTTAATGAGAAAGTGTCTTTAGCAAAAGCTGTTCAGATTGCTTTAAATCAGGCTGTAGGTGCATATGCAATTACTGTTTTCGATGTAAAGAACCCAACGGAGTTAGTAGTTGCTAGATTAGGTAGTCCTCTAGCAATTGGTGTAGGGGAAGGAGAATTCTTTGTAGCATCAGATGCTTCACCTTTTATCGAGTATACAACCAATGCAGTGTATCTCGAAGATGGCGAAATGGCAACCATAAGTCCTAATAAGGAAATTGAAATTTCTAAGATAAAGGATGGTGCAATTGTCGATCCTTATATTCAAGAATTAAAAATAAACTTAGAGCAGATAGAGAAAGGTGGTTTCGATCACTTTATGTTAAAAGAGATTTACGAACAACCAAGTGCTATTAATGATACTTTCCGAGGGCGTCTATTGCCAGAAGAAAATATTATTAGAATGGAAGGTGTAGATAGCAATATCCAAAAATTCTTAGCAGCAAAGCGTATATTGATTATCGCTTGTGGTACTTCTTGGCATGCAGGTCTGGTTGCGGAGTATATCTTTGAAGAATTTGCTAGAATTCCTGTTGAAGTTGACTATGCTTCGGAATTTAGATACAGGAATCCGATTATCAATAAGGATGATATCGTAATTGCGATTTCTCAAAGTGGAGAAACAGCAGATACCATGGCGGCTATTAAAATGGCTAAAGATAAAGGAGCTTTTGTCTTTGGGGTTTGTAATGTGGTAGGGTCTTCCATTTCTAGAGAAACACATGCAGGGGCATATACGCATGCAGGTCCAGAGATTGGGGTTGCTTCGACAAAAGCTTTTACAACTCAAATAACTGTATTGGCGTTAATGGCCTTAAGGTTAGCAAAAGAAAAAGGTAGTATAGATAGAGCTCAGTATAACTACCATTTGTACGAAATGGAACAGATTCCAGCTAAAGTGCAAGAAGCTTTAGAGGAAAACGATCATATCAAAAAGGTTGCTGAGATATATAAGAATGCAGAAGATTTCTTGTATTTGGGTAGAGGATTTAACTTTCCAGTAGCCTTAGAAGGAGCATTAAAGTTAAAAGAAATTTCTTATATCCATGCAGAAGGTTATCCTGCAGCAGAAATGAAGCATGGTCCAATTGCTTTAATTGATGAAAAAATGCCTACTGTAGTAATAGCAACTCAGAAGGGGCATTATGAAAAAGTATTGAGTAATATTCAGGAAGTGAAATCTAGAAACGGAAGGATTATTGCTATTATAAATAAAGGTGATAAGGTCGTGAGGGAATTAGCAGATCATGTGATCGAAGTTCCTGATACCCGTGAAGCCTTTACTCCTTTGTTGACAACGATACCACTACAATTACTATCCTATCATATTGCAGTAATGTTGGATAAAAATGTAGACCAACCAAGGAATTTAGCAAAATCGGTAACTGTAGAATAATAAATTAAAATAATAGAAAAAGGGAGCATATTGCTCCCTTTTTCTATTTGGTTCAAATGTGTTTAAATACTTGGCTGTTTTAAAATTAAAAAACTATATTTGCGCCTTGAAAACCTAGACGCATTGCATGCTAATGTGATCGTCTACGAGTTTATTTAGATATTAAGAAAATTAAAATAAACAAAATGTCTCAAGTATCAGGTAAAATATCACAGATTGTAGGTCCTGTAATTGATGTGGAATTCGCTGCGGGTGTAGTGTTGCCAAAAATTTACGACTCATTAGAGGTATCGAAAGCAGATGGAAGTAAGCTTATCTTAGAAGTACAATCTCATACTGGTGAGAATATAGTGAGAACTATCGCAATGGATTCTTCTGATGGTCTACAAAGAGGTCAAGAAGTGGTTGCTACTGGTGTTCCAATTCAAATGCCAATCGGTGGAGATATTTACGGACGTTTATTTAATGTAACAGGAGATGCTATCGATGGTCTTCCTGAATTACCTAAAACAGGTAAAGATGGATTATCAATTCATAGAAAGGCTCCAAAGTTCGAAGATTTATCAGTAACTACTGAGGTTTTATTTACAGGTATTAAAGTAATCGACTTAATCGAGCCTTACGCAAAAGGAGGTAAGATTGGATTGTTTGGAGGTGCTGGAGTAGGTAAAACCGTATTAATTCAGGAGTTAATTAATAATATTGCAAAAGGTCACGGAGGTTTATCTGTATTTGCAGGAGTAGGAGAGCGTACTCGTGAAGGAAATGACCTTATGCGTGAGATGTTAGAATCAGGTATTATCAAATACGGTGATGATTTCTTACACTCTATGGAAGAAGGTGGATGGGATCTTGAAAAAGTAGATAAAGAGATTATGAAAGAGTCTAAGGCTACTTTCGTATTCGGACAGATGAATGAGCCACCAGGGGCACGTGCTCGTGTAGCGTTATCTGGATTGACTATTGCTGAGTACTTCCGTGATGGTGCAGGAGAAGGACAAGGAAAAGATGTACTTTTCTTCTCTTTTGGCCCCAGGTCAGTTTTTTTTTCACGGTTATTATGCTCGAGTTCTGCCTGTCTTGAGGTCCATTTACTATTATGTCGTTTTCCTTTGAACACCCTATCTGGTTTGAATTTATAAATGTGCGTATATCCGGGGGGCCCTCAATGCTGAATACAAATTGCTCTAATTCGTCCATTTATATTGTGCTTGGTGCTGTTGTTGACGAGTGCTTCTCGTCTCATTTAAAGCGTGCTTGCTCTGGACGCCAACAACCTGATACAATGCCAAACTCGCTTTTTTGTGCGAGACCTATCATGCAGATAAAAACTGTTCAAATCGCGCTCGCATTGCGAATGAGATAATGTCAAACTCGCTTTTTTGTGCGACCTATCATGCAAAAAATAAATGTTCGAATTGCGCTCGCATTGCGAATGACATGATGTCAAAATCGCCATTTAGTGCGACTTATCATGCCATTAACAACTGGTCGAAGTGCGCTCGCATTGCGAACGTTTGCCGTATGCGAGAAGTATGCGAGAAAAACCGAGTCGGTCGAAATAATTATGAGCTCATATCGGGTCAAAGCCTTCCACCAGTCACGAATAAGCCAATAGGGTCGCGGTTGCCGTGCGGGGAGGTATCAAAAATCGGGAGATCACCGTTATAAAGTTCGCGTTGTTGGAGCTGTAGAGATTCGGAGGAATTCTAATCCATGCATGGGGCCCTATCTCCCCCCTGTGCAACGGAACTGCTCCCCATTGATGTATCCTGCGAAATGGAGCTTTCTGTATTATTCTTGTTCACTCTCCGCCCACTACCAATCCATCAAGTACTGACTGTATTAAGCTGGCAATCATTTTAATCAGTCTCACCCAACCTCGGTGGCTTGCCATCTTCTGCTTCTACGTTAGGCGGTTCAAGGCGGCATCCAACAAACTTTTGATGTCCATGAAAGGGCGATCACCAAGACGCCCAGGACATCTGCTCTCACAATTACATTTTCGATCGTACAAGTACTTTATAACAATCAGTGTTATACCACGACATTCATATTCCTCTCAACTTTTTCCTGGAAACAGTACTACGTAGTATTTTTCTATCTTCTATTACGACAACCTGTGCATCTTTCAGCATCACAGATGGATCCATACCCTGATCCAAGATCTGATGACGACTACGGGCGAAGATCAACTGTAATACCAGGTACTCTTGTATGTAGGTATCTCAACCTCTTCTATAGATCTTTTTCACAATGAATTAT
>CALFUO010000163.1 GCA_937929895.1 uncultured Aquimarina sp. | reverse complement strand
AGAGATAACACTACATTTTCTAGTTTCTATTCTTCCGTGATCTAAATCTTGATTTATAGTTAAGTTTATATTTTTAGAAAATCTAAATTCATCTAAAATATCCTGATACACTTGAGCTTGATTCCCTTTAACAGCTAATACATAGTCAGCTTGATTATCAACAATAGCGATTGCTATTTCTTTCTGACATCCCATCGCGTCAATAGTAACTATAGTGTTTTCCAAAGATAGCATCTCTAATAATTGTGGAATAGCCGTAATCTCATTTGACTTTTCTGAAACTTTTATCTGACCTAAAACAAGATTATTATACCATTTAATCTTTAAATACGTTATAAAAAGCATTTAAATAAAATTCATATCCTGTTATAGATTTGATTAATCTATTTTCTAATTCTTCTATCAATTCATTTATTTTTTGACCTAAATCTTTTATTGAGTCATAAATTTTCATTGCTATCTGATCTTTCATCCATTGCCATATTTTTTCAGCAGGATTTAATTCAGGACAATAAGGAGGGATTCGTAATAATATTATATTTTCAGGTAAGTTGATATCCTTGGTAGAATGAAAAGCTGCATTATCGACTATTAGTATTTTAAGTTCTTTAGGATTTTCATTGCTAAAGTCTATCAAATATTTTACAAAGAATTCTTTGTTTACATGAGAAGTGGTCATACAAAATGAACTACCTGTTATTGGGGAAAAACTGCCCCATAGCCATTTGTATTGATATGAATGCTTATACTCTCCTATTGGTTTAATTCCCTTGGCAGTAAGCACTCTTTTTTGTTTCGTTATTAGACCAAACCTACTTTCGTCTTGAAAAAATAAGTTTACAGAATCAAACTTATTGTTACTTAGACTTTTTCTAATTTGTAAAAATGTAGGATCAAGGTTTTTTAAAAACCGCTTCTGCAGTAGGATCTTTTTTATAATGAGATTTTCTAGATACTTTAAGTTTGGATTTCAATTTCCGCCTACAATGAGTATATAAAGCTCCGTAAGGAATATTTTCGTTTAAATTTTCTTTTATAATAGACTGAAGCTCTTTGTAGGAAGTAATTGTTGTATTGCTATCTGTTAGCTTAGATTCTATAAATGATTTTGCGCTTTCACTTATCGTTTTAGTGTTATTGCCACCACTTTCTATGCTTAATAAACCCGATAAACCTTCCGTCTCATATAAACGAAGCCAATCTCCTACAGTGGTTGGACGTCTACCTAGTTTTAATGACAGTGGTTTACGATATACATAATTACCTTTTTTTAGTAAAATAAGCATCTTTAAACGATCTCGTCGTAATGCAGTTGTGCTTGAGCGATACTTTTTCTCAAGCAATGATAAGTCTTCTAAAATAACTGTGGTGATCTTTTTTAGCATTAAACAATATACAAAATATTATCTCGAATTCAAAGATTAAATGGTATTAAAACGAAGAAAAAGTAGAAAAGTAAACTTAATATATGTTCTATTTTATGGTTTAAATGTATAAGATGAATTGAAAAGATCTTAGACCAAAACGTCCAATGTATCGATATATAATACCAGTTCTTATTTGAATTTACCTTAAAAGAAAAAGATGATTTTTGGAATTTTACAAATCAGAAAAAATTAGCATAGCAGTATCTATGGTAGTTTTTATGTTGAAGTAAAATTTTAAAACGCGCTTTTTTAATTCGGTAAATTCAATTAGGAAATGGTATAAAAGTCTATTCTCTTTCAGTGAAACGGTCTATATTTTAAAGTTTCGGATGCTAGTGGTCAAAGATAATTAGCAAACCTCTCCAGACTAGATCAGTTATCATTATCCCTGGAGCAATCTATGATCTCACTCCTCGAAATAGAAAAATGTTTAGAAATGTTCTAAGTATACTTCGTACTTTTATTTCATGTTAAAAAGACTCTGGATTCTACTACTTTCATTACAATTTATTTTCATCCGTTGGGCTAAAAGCAATCCAGAATGGGTAGAAATAAATTACAGTCAAACAATTTATCCATTTACTTCTAATTTTTTAAGGAAATTAACAGGTTGGATTCCTTTTTCTATAGGAGACATCTTATACATAATATTGGCCATTTCCATCTTATCTTTTTTATGGAGAAAAGTAAGAACGAGAAAAGCATCTTGGGACGTGACGATAAATAAAGCAGGATGGTTAGTCTGTATAGCTTATTTTTGGTTTCACGCAATTTGGGGAATGAATTATTACCGCCAACCTTTGCATAAGGTCTTAGGTTTAAACCATAAATACTCTACTGAAGAATTAGAAAAGGTAGTAGAAAAGCTAACAGAAATTTCTAACAAACAACATCGAATAATCGTATCAAACGATAGTATTAAAGTAAATACACCTTATACTAACGAAGAAATTTTTAATAAAACAGTACCTAGTTACAAAGCCTTACAAAAGACATTTCTAACCCTAGATTACAGCACCAAAAGTATAAAACACTCTATATTTAGTAAACCTTTAATATATATGGGGTTTAGTGGATATATCAACCCCTTTACTGTAGAAGCGCAAGTAAGCAGTTTATTACTTCCGTACAAAATGCCAACAACGAGTGGGCACGAAGAAGCACACCAATTAGGGTTTGCAAAGGAAAATGAAGCTAATTTTATAGGAGCTTTGGCATGTATGCATAGTGAAGACCCTTATTTTAAATTTTCGGGATACACCTTTGCATTACGCTATTGTGTTCATGATCTCTATCGAAGAGATCAACAAAAAGGAATTTGTGCAATTGAAAAAATAAATAAAGGAATTCGTTTGAACTGGCAAGAAGTTCGAGAGTTTTGGGACCGTTACGAGAACCCTACAGAACCTCTATTTAAAGCCTTTTACAATCAGTTTTTAAAAGCAAATAATCAATCTAAAGGAATAAAGACCTATAGCTATGTAGTAGCTCTATTTGTAAACTATTTTAATGCTTAGTAAAAATAATACATCTATTATTCTTGGACACTTACTTTGTAGTTAATACCATACGTTTTCGTAAGATTATCATCATTAAAAATGTCTTTTACAGGACCAGTTGCAATCTTTTTTACATTTAAAAAAGTTACCCAGTCAAAATATTCTGGAACCGTTTGCAAGTCATGATGCACGACAATAACTGTTTTCCCTGCTTTTCTTAGTTCTTTTAATAAATTGATGATGGCTACTTCTGTTGTTGCGTCTACCCCTTGAAAAGGCTCGTCCATAAAATAGATCGTGGCATCTTGCACTAGGGCACGTGCTAAAAACACACGTTGTTGTTGCCCTCCCGAAAGTTGACTAATTTGTCGATTTTTAAAAGGAAGCATATCTACCTTTTCTAAAGCCTCTAAAGCTAATTTTTTCTCTTTTTGACCTGGACGTTTTATCCAACCAAGACTTCCGTAAGTTCCCATCATTACGACATCCAAAGCTGTAGTCGGAAAATCCCAATCTACAGATCCTTTTTGTGGGACATAGGCAACTAATGATCGTTGTTTTTCGTAAGGTTTTCCAAAAACAGTTACAGTCCCTGCAATAGGTTTTACAATCCCAAGAATAGATTTTATTAAAGTTGATTTCCCCGCTCCATTGGGGCCAACTACTGCCATTAATACTCCTTCAGGAATCGTTAGGTCGATATCCCAAAGAACAGGTTTGTAGTTATAGGCTACAGTAAGATCGTCTACCGTTATTGCGTTTACTTGTTTTTTCATTTGTTTCGACTCTTTATGACTAGAGTAATGAAATGAAGACTGAGTGATCGTCGAATGCAATATCAATAATAAAATACATTACAACATCGCCCAATATTCAAATTTATTTTAAAGCCTCTACAATTGTGGAAACATTGTGTTTATACATTCCTAAATAAGTACCTTCTTCCGTATCAGGATTCCCTAAAGCATCCGAAAATAATTCACCTCCAATTTTCACTTCGTGTCCTTTAGATTTAACAGAAGCTTGTAATGCTTCGATAGTACGCTTAGGAACAGAAGTTTCTATAAAGATAGCTTTTACATCTTTTTCAATAATAAAATTAGCTAAATTCTGAACATCTTTCACGCCAGCTTCTGTGGCTGTAGAAAGCCCCTGAAGACCTATTACTTCAAAACTATATGTTTGTCCAAAATAGTTAAAAGCATCGTGAGCGGTAATCAAAATGCGCTTTTCTATAGGAATTGAATTTATAACAGATGCATTTTCGAAATCTAATTTTTCAATTTGTGCTTTGTAAGTTTTTCCGTTTTCTAAATAAGTGATAGCATTTTTAGCGTCTATTGTAGCCAATTCGTTAACTACTAAATCTACACAAGCTATCCATTTTTTAGGGCTAAACCAAATGTGAGGATCAAAGTTCGACGCAAAATTTTTGGAAGATATAAGATGTGATTTATCCAGCTTACTGCTTACAGCAACAGTTTGTTTACCTAAATGCTTCATTTTCTCGAAAACATCTTCTAGTTTTCCTTCGAGATGTAAGCCATTATAAAAAATAATTTCTGCTTCAGATAGTTTACGAAGATCACCTTCACTAGCTTTATAAAGATGGGGATCGACGCCACTACCCATTAAGCCTTTTACTTCGATTAAGTCTCCCCCAATCGCACTAACCATATCTGTAATCATGGTAGTAGTTGTAACTACTTTTAATTTTGCACTAGGGTCTTTTTGTTTTTGTTGGTGACAACCTATAAATAAGAGCGATATACAAAGAGCGAATATTGTTTTTTTAAAGTTCATGTTATAATGTTCTTTTGCTTGTTTTTTCATTATCCTCAATAGCCTCAAGCATCCTTAAAAAACCTTTAGGCTTTAAAACAGAAGGGTATTGAAAAATAATTTCTTTTTTCGAATTTAAAACTACTGTAGTGGGATAGGTGATTTTGAATTTATAAGTCCCTAAAGCTTCTGCGAGTTCATGTATCCCTGTTTTTTTACCGGTAGATTTATACTTAAATGTATGATTTTGAAAAGTTATAGGTGCTGCTTGTTCTGCATCGAAAGAGATAAAGTGATAGTCTTTATTCAGTTTCGAAATGACTTTTTTATCTGTAAAAGTAGTATGCTCCATTACTTGACAATATTTACACCAATTAGTATGCAAGAAAACTACCGTTGGTTTTTTTATTTCTAGAGATTCTAGTTCTTCAAATGAATATTTTTTTAATTGTGACCAAGCCATGTTCGTAGCGATAGTCATAAATAAAAACAAATGGATTAATTTGAATATAAACTTCATAATGAACTTTTTTCTTAGTGGTCGTTTAAAATAACTTATACCTTACCCCAAAGAAACTACGAATTCCTTGTAAAGAAGTATATACATATGTTGTATCAAAAGGGATAGCAATAGAAGTATCTTCTTCGAAGGGGTCGTTACCTCTAGAAATTACAAAATCGGTTCCTTTAGCTTTCGCAGGAGTCCAATCTAAAAGATTTTTTATTCCTCCATAGATTTCTACATTTTTCAAACCTCTATAGGTTAATTGAATATTCATAATTGACCACCAAGGTGAATTATTGGGTCTAGAGTCAATAGCATCATCAAAGGTAGGTAGTTTCATAGGGGCATAAAGATTTCCTGTAAAGTCTACTAAAAGATGTGCAGATTGTATATTATAACTTAACCCCCAATTTGCGTTAAAATTTTCGGTAAGTGGTTGTTTTGATTTTTGGCCACTTTCTACATTTAAAACTTCTTGTAATGAAGCCCCCAATAGAGCTTTCAACCCAAAGTTGAAATTAATATCGGTTTGCAGACTAATTCCCTGTGAAATAGAATGACCAGGAGAATTAGCATAACGAATTTGATTCGGATTCGTATCGTAATCTGGGTTGATACGATTAGAGAAATAAGTATACCAAGCAGAAGCTTCTATATTGAAAAATGTACCTGATTTTAAATAACGTTTCATTAAATAGTTTACATTAACGTTAAGAGATTCTTCGGGCTCTAAATCTTCTAAAATAACAACATCCCTAGATCCTGAAAGAGCTGCATGGTCTTCTGTAAATAAATTGACGACACGAAAACCTGTACCAGCATTTAAACGAATAACATCTTTTTTTGTCAGCGCATATTTATAAGCAATTCGTGGAGTCCAAATACTACCATGTCGATTATCATAATCGTAACGTAACCCAGTCAATAATTCGTGCTTTGGCGCAAATTTCCATTGATTTTGCACGAAGACACTTGGTATAAAAATTTCGTCAGCATCATTAGAGGTAGCATTACTAGTTGCAGTAGTATTATCATCATAATAGTTATAACGACCTGTAGTACCTAATAACAAATCATGTTTACCAAAAACTTTATTCCAAGTAAACTGTCCAAAAATAATATCTTGCTGTGCATCGTACAATTCACTTCCGTAATAAGAGTTTTGATCGTGTGTAGTTGCAGAAAAAGTAAAATCGATATCTTCTTTCGTAGGTAGCTCATACAAACCAAACAATTCGGCACGAGAGGTATAGATACTTTCTCCATAAATTTCCTCCCCTCCTCTAAATTCGGAAGTCCAATTATTTTGACCACCCCAGCGATCTTCGTAAACATAGCGTCCTGCTAACGAAAATGTTTTACCACTTTTTCGTTGAAAACTCCATTTGTTAAATATAGAAATTCGGTCTTGTAAAGTAAGATCTGTATACCCATCGTTATTGTTGTCTATAATTTGATCATATTTAAAATAATTAACACCCAACAAACTTGTAGCCTTTCCTACGGAAAATTTTCCACCAACATCAAAATTAAATTCTCCCCAAGAAGTGGAAAATGCATCGATACTTAATGAAGGTGCATTACTAGGTTTTTTGGTAATTATATTAACCAAACCAGCAACTGCCTCACTACCATATAACGAAGAAGCTGGACCTTTTACAATTTCAATACGTTCTACTAAAGCATTTGGAATCCCAGACAAACCATAAACTGTAGACAACCCACTAACAATTGGCATTCCATCGATAAGTACTAAAGTATAAGGACCTTCTAATCCATTAATATGAATATCCCCTGTGTTACACAGTCCACAATTTAACTGAGGACGCACACCATTAACATTTTGAAGAGCTTCGAAAATACTCGGAGTAGGGTTTTTTTTAAAGAATGAAGGCGTGTATACTTCAACAGGTACAGGACTATCAATTCGAGAAACAGGTTTTAAGGTTCCCGAAATGACTACTTCATTAAGACTATTATCTGTTTGCAAATAGATATTGATTGATTGAGTACTCTTAGAAACTTCGAGTTTCTTTGTCTGTGAGGAAGTCCCTACAAAAGAGAAAAAAATTAACTGTTTCCCATACGGAATCCTTTGTAGTTTAAAGTTACCATTGTTATCAGTAGTTGTTCCTTTTAATTGTTCTCCTTTAAAATAAACTTCTGCTCCTGGGACAGTTTCGTTATCTACAAATACAGTTCCTGTTATAGTTCCTGTTTGGGCGAATATATGACAGCTTATAAAGCTGATGAAAAACCATAGACTATTTTTCATTGACTACGTAGATTAATGATGAGAATTGGTGATTTAGGACAATAGTTGCCCCTTTAACTTTGATTTGGGTCATATTCGATTTCGAAAATTGCTTCTCTACTGTAATAGGCTCGTTATTTATAAGCTGATTTAATGAACAGAAATCAAAAAACTCTTCGTCATCACTTTGCAAGCGAACAATTTTATATTCCCCAACTTCAACTTCGGCAAGCGTTTTAATACCTATAACCTTAGGCATTTTTCCGTTTTTATTAGGAATAGGGTCACCATGAGGATCAAAGTCTGGAAAACCAAGATATTCGTGGATTTTATCGGCTAAAAAATCAGAGGTTTCATGTTCTAAAAGTTCAGCTTCTCTATGAATTTCATGTAAAGAAAGATCTAATATCTTAAATAATAAACACTCCCAAATACGGTGTTTCCTTATAACATTTAGGGCTATTTGTTCTCCTGCTTCGGTAAGTTCTAGCTCTTGGTATTTTTCATAATTCAACAACCCTTTAGAAGCCAACTTCTTCGCCATATCTGTGGTTGCAGCACTAGTAATACCTAATTTTTTAGCTACAGTACTGGGCTTTGAATCGTGATCACTACGTTTGCTAAATTTATAAATTTGTTTTACAAAATTTTCTATCGCAACAGACATAATTTAATTTTTAAGCTTGCTTAAACTTAAAACAAAGATAGTTTAAGAATAAAGAATAAGCAATGAATTGCTTTAGTCTTTATTGAAATTCATTAATATCCGAAAGTTTTAAGTTTTAGAAACAATAATTAATATTAAGTGATTCATTTATAACACCTTGAAAATCTCTGAAGCTAAAAATTTCAGAAAACATCTTTTCTAAGATGAATTGAAAAAATCTTAGACCAAAACGTCCAATGTATTGATCTATAAAAGTCTATTTTCTATTCTCTTTAAGTAAAACGGTCTATATTCTAAAATTTTGGATGCTAGTGATTTAAATTCTTAAATTTTAGTATCATTTATAGACTCTTTATAGGTACACAACAAATACTAACTTCTTTGTGCTATCTTAGCATATCGCTAAATTTAAAAACCCCAACAATTACCCCCATAATGAATACGGCTCGACATAAAGTAAATATCCTCGTTGTAGAAGACGAATTCTTACTAGCCGATGATATTATTGATCGACTAACTGCTATGAATTATAATATAGTAGGCCATGCTACAAGTGCAGACGAGGCTTTAGAATTGATCGAAAAACATCCCGAAATAGATCTACTACTTTTAGATATTATAATAAAAGGAGGTAGAGATGGTATCGAATTGGCTCGAATTATAAACGAAAAGCATCAGTTGCCTTTTATCTTTTTAACGTCCAATGCAGATAGCTATATGGTAGAGCGAGCGAAAAGTGTAAATCCTTATGCCTATATGCTAAAGCCTTTTAATGATCGCCAAGTTGGGATTGCCATAGAAATGGCTTTAGTTAATTATTCAGAAAATACTCCTGAAACTGATTTTAATGTAGCCACAGAAACTACAGCTGAAAGCAATACTATTTTACAGATAAAGGATTCTTTATTCCTAAAAAAAGATCAGCATTACAATAAAGTGTCCATAGGAGATATTTTATTTATAGAAGCAGACAATAATTACTCTACTATTTATACTGAAAATGAAAAGTATTTATATTCTGTAGTCATGAAAAAAGTAGAACAGCAATTGCCTTCTAAGACATTTCTAAGAACGCATAGAAGTTTTATTGTCAATATCACTCGAATTGATGGCTACGAAGGAAATCAGTTATATATCGGAAAACATAGAATTCCTATTAGCAAATCTCATAAAGAAACCGTTTTTAAGTTATTTAACACTATTTGAATCACAAATGAAACATTCTAGAATTCGTTAACTCACAAAAGCGTTGTATTCACTCAAGAATACAACGCTTTTACTCTTTTAAGGATAAAGAAAGAGAAGTACCATGCTACATTTGAAACACAGTAACCCTCTTAATTTACATTCTGAATTAGCATGCAAGTCCAAGGGTTAGGTAGCATGCGATTTGGAAGTATGTTAGTAAAATTACTTCCGGGCAAAAGATTCTACGTTTGTGGGGAATGTTAGGACTTTTGCCCTTTTTTGTTTCAATAGATAGTATTTTAGCTTTCAAATTCCAATACATGAAAATTCTACTACTTAGCGATACCCACAGTTATATAGACGATCGAATTTTGCATTATGCCTCTGAAGTAGATGAAGTATGGCATGCAGGAGATATTGGAGATTTACAAGTTACAGATGAGTTACAAAAAGTAGTAAAATTAAGAGGTGTCTACGGAAATATAGACGATCATAAAATTCGAGCTTCTTTCCCTTTAAATAACCGTTTTATTGTAGAGGGAGTAGATGTTTGGATGACTCATATTGGTGGTTATCCACCTAAGTATAATGTAAATACTAGAGATGAGATTCGAAAAAATCCTCCTAAAATTTTTATTTGTGGACATTCACATATTTTAAAAGTAATGCCCGATAATAAATTAGGGTTGCTACATATGAATCCAGGAGCTTGCGGAAAACATGGCTTTCATAAAATGAGAACCATGTTACGCTTTGAGATATCTAAAGGAGAAATTAAAAATTTAGAAGTAGTAGAATTAGGGTCTAAATAATTTCTATACGTGATTACAAAATAATCCCATGACTAAAAGTAATTCCCCCAAGATGAATTTCACTTGTACTTAGTATAGTTCTTAAATAACTTGACAACTATTTCACCTTTTTAATCAACACCTATAAACACTAATAGAATCAAGCAAACCAAGTGGGTATAATCAGGTCAAATATTTTCTTCTAGAATTTCAAAAAGTTATAAATGATAAGCTTTTAAAAACTAAAAATCCTATAAAACATAAGCATCGTCAAAAACTATAGTTTTATGTGTTCAAATAAACTTTAGGGCCAATATTGGTTTAGGCTTTTACTATTTCAAGGTTCATATCTCTTTTAAGCCTGCCCTGTAGGCCCAAAATTCATAGGTACTGTTTGTTTTTCTTGATCTTTAATTTCCCCATGCTCTTTCTCGAACTTTCGAATATTATCCGAAAGCGCTCCTACTAAACGTTTAGCATGCTGCGGAGTTAGAATAATACGACTTTTCACCTTACCCTTTGGGTTTCCTGGCATTATATTAATAAAATCTACTACAAACTCTGAAGGCGAATGATTGATTATAGCTAAATTACTATAAGTCCCTTCTGCTATTTGTTCGTCTATTTCTATGTTTACTCCTTGATTGTTCTCTTGTTGTTCTGCCATTTTTCTTATTTTGATAGTAGCTAAATTACTTCGAATATCCTTAAAAAAATCTGAAATCTTGATATCGTTTGCTCTTAAAATTCATGGTACTTCTAATAAATTCAAAAGATCCTATCGATTCATCACAGTAACGCATATCTTTCCGCTATACACCTCACAAATTTCAGTCACTAAATTCCTAACCTTTATCATTATACGATTTGCTAATAATAACTCCCTATAAATAAGTAGGATTATTTTTAACTAGTCCTAGGCAAAATAAACGGCATATATGCGAAAGTTTTGCTAATAGATCCTAAATAATACATAAAAAATCGAGTAAGAAGATAGGGATTAGTTCCCTACCTGTCCTCTCACACCACCCAGCATACGGATCCGTACTGGGCGGTTTCCTAACTTACACTTTAACCGATTGATAACAATCTAAGAAAAATAAGTATCCAGCTTGTCTTAAGCGATTATTGGTAATTGAAGTACTCAGAATCGGACTATTGGACGTATGCCAGTAGCTTTTCCTCGTATTTGCGAATTGCCATGCCTTGGACTTACTAATACCTAATTTTATAAGGCTGCGTAGTCTGGTTCTTATCCGTTTCCATTGTTTCCAAATTACCATGCGCAATCGCCTTCGATACCATTCATCTATACCAATCAGCAGTTTGCGCATATCTGCCAGCTTAAAATACTGAATCCAACCGCGAATAAACGTTTTAAGCTCTGATTTACGTCGCTCATTACTCCAACCATTGCTTCTATTGGTCAAGTATCGTATGCGAGATTTCAGCTTTAAAATACTTTTCTGAGCAACTCGCAACCTACCTTGACCTCTATTTATGTAGAAAGAATAACCAAGAAAATTAATTCTCGAAACAGAAACGCTACTACTCTTTTCTCGATTTACTTTTAATGACAGCCTGTTTTCTATATAACGTGTAATACTATGTAAAACGCGTTTTGAACTACGTTTACTTTTTGTCAAAATAACCACGTCATCTGCATAACGAACAAATTTGTGCTCTCGACGTTCTAACTCTTTATCCAATTCATTAAGCATAATATTGCTTAGTAAGGGGCTGAGTGGTCCGCCTTGAGGAACGCCTTTTTCCGTATACTCAAACTTGTGACCTATGACAACGCCTGATTGTAGATACTTATGAATAAGCGAGACTAATCGACCATCCTTTACCTTCCTTGATAACAGCTCTATAAGTCTGTGTTGACTAACGGTATCAAAGAATTTTTCTAAATCTAAATCAACAGCGTATTTATATCCTGCTGTAACATAGCCTTGGCATTCAACTAAAGCACCATGAGTACTACGCCTTGGACGAAAACCATGGCTACTATCCGAAAAATCAGATTCGTAAATCGGGGATATAATTTGATGAATAGCCTGTTGAATAAAACGGTCTACGACCGTAGGAATACCCAACTGGCGTGTTCCTTTGTCCTTGGGAATACTAACCCGAAGAACTGGATTGGGACGGTAACTACCATCCATTATAGAAGCTAGCAAAGCATCCTTATGTTCGATAAGATAATCCTTTAACGAATCGACTTCCATCTTATCAACTCCTCCCTTACCTTTATTGGACTTCACACGTTTGTATGCCAAATTCAAGTTTGAGGGACTAAGTATTTGCTCTAGTAGTCCATAATTACTCTCGGTAAAATTTGTGATGTTGTTTTCTGTTATCCAAATGGAAGTCTGCACTCCTTGGTAGTCCTCGAGTTCCGCTCTACTTTTCCCATGGTAGCCTTCTTTTGAAGTATTCTGCTTTCTTCCCTCCATTCAGTAACATTCATTTACTATCACTAATTAAGATTCTGCCCTTCCTGTTTATTAGCCGAAAAAAAAACAGTACTATGGCGTCTGCTGACTTCTCACGATAAATCTTGTTTCAACCACAAAGCACTAAGGCGTGTTTCATGTCCGTGAGACCTCCCGAGGTAAGACAATTATCTTTCTCTCCATATCTCCGCTTGATTTACATATTTATGTTCCGTGTAATCTTTGGACTTCGATTTGTTTGGCAATCTTATCCCATATAATATGCCTTATATCAAGTTCGTGTTCCTCGGAGCAGAGATTTGCCGACGGCTTCCTTCAGATTCCACCTCGCGATGGACACCCTTGCCTGAG
>CALFUO010000162.1 GCA_937929895.1 uncultured Aquimarina sp. | reverse complement strand
GGTGAAATTGCAAGACAATACGCGGGTGACTGGCCCGTCGGTAAATTGGATAAGAGGAACTATGATAAAAGTGAAGGCTATTATATTTTCGATTCAAGTGCTCTGAACCAACTGAGCTACGCGCCCTAATTTATTTTATACAGTAATTAGGAAACTGTTGTGGGCGCGAAGGGATTCGAACCCCTGACCCCTTGGGTGTAAACCAAGTGCTCTGAACCAACTGAGCTACGCGCCCTAATACTTTAGCGTATTAGCGGGTGCAAATATAAAACCCTTTTTGGGATAAACAATGTTTTTTCTTAAAAAAAATCACAAAACTTCGGCTACCACAAAGGTACTTCCACCTACATAAATAAGATCTTTCGCAGAAGCAGCTTCTTTTGCGGCCGCTAGGGCTTCATTTACAGAATTGTAGGTTTTGTAGTGCTCTATATGTCTAGAAAAATGATTCGCTAGAATAGACGCGCCTAAAGCTCTGGGATTATCAGGTTGACAAAAGTAATACTGTGCATCTTTTGGAAATAAATCGATGATAGAGGAAATATCTTTATCACTTACCATTCCAATGACAAGATGGACCTTGTTAGCTTGCTCTTGTTTTAGTTGATTCATGGTAATGGAAAGCCCTTCTGAATTATGTGCGGTATCACAATTAATCTTAGGATTACTCGCCAATTGTTGCCAGCGTCCTTTAAGGTTTGTATTACGAACAACGTTGGCAAGTCCATCGCTTATATGTTGATCAGAAACCTGCCAAGAATCTATGGTGTTTAATGTTTTAATAGTAGTTACCGTAGTTCTAGTATTTTCTTGCTGGTAATCTCCCAATAAGTCCGATTGGTAGATTGCAGAATCTTGCTGTTCTGCAAGTATCAATTGAGCCTCTTTTTCCTTGGCTAATGCTTTAAAAACGGGTAGGGTGTCTAGTCTAGTAGTGCCGATTACACAAGGGATTCCTGTTTTAATGATTCCACCCTTTTCGAAAGCAATTTTTTCGTGGGTGTTCCCTAAAATGTGCGTGTGATCTAAACTTATGTTTGTAATCACAGAAACTTCAGGAGTTATGATATTGGTAGAATCCAATCTTCCTCCTAACCCTACTTCAATGATGGCAATATCTACTTTCTCCATAGCGAAATGTTGGAAAGCTAAGCCAACGGTCATTTCAAAAAACGATAATCGATTTTTTTTGAAGAAAGACTGATGTGTGGTTACAAAATCGACAACACTTTCTTCCGAGATCATTTTTCCATTGATGCGAATACGTTCTCTAAAATCTTTTAAATGTGGAGAAGTGTACAAACCAACTTTATAACCCGCTTCTTGTAATATAGAAGCCAGCATATGGCTTGTCGAACCTTTTCCGTTGGTTCCTGCTACATGAATGCTTTTGAATTTAGTTTCAGGATGGTTTAAATGATCTGCTAGTAATATGATATTACTTAGATCTGCTTTGTAGGCTGTCTTTCCTTGTTTTTGGTAAAAAGGAAGTTGAACAAAAAGCCAGTCAATAGCTTCTTGATATGTCATTATTCTGATAATTTAAAAGTGTAAGCAATACTACCCACTTGTTTCGAAGGGGCTTTAGAATCACTATTGAATTTGGTAGCTAAGGCGGCTGCTTTTGCAGGCTGCATTAGGCAGGATGCGGTATTGGTACTTCCTTTAATTCCAGGAGTGGCACTTAGTACTTTTCCACTACGATCTACCACAATACGTACGACTACCGTTCCTGATTCGTTACAATTAGGAATGCGTTTTTCTTTGTTTAGAGCTTTTCTTCCCCCTAAGCGATAATTTCCGTCGCCATCCAAGCCTTTTCCAGTTCCGTAGTACGATTTCGAATTAGGATCTCCAGTAGGTTTACCTTTGTCACCAGCAATATTGTCATTTCCTTCACCGCTTTTAGCAGTTCCATCTTTTTTTGGTCCATTTAAAAAACTATCCAGTGCATTCCTGGTACTCGAATCAGGTTTGCGTTCTACAGGTTTAGGAGTCTCTTTTTTAACTTCTTTAGGTTGTTGTTCCGTTTTTGGTTTTGGCTTTTCCTTTTTAGAATTCACAACAGGGGCATTTACATCATCCTGAGTTAAGGTTTTTGTTTCTACGGGTTTCGAAGTCTCTTGTGGTGTCTCTACTTTTTCTGGAGTTACGGGTGTTGGCTTTGGAGCCGGAGCAGATTTTACGGGTTCAAGCGGTTGTTTGTTTCCACTGCCATAATCACTATACCCTAAGTTTACCGCAATTCCTTCTTCTGTTGCAGGATCTAGATATGATAATCCAAAGAAAAAAAGCAACAAGAATAGCACCGCGTAGATGGCCGTGGTAATTGCAAAAGATTTTCTTTCGTTGGGAGTGTTTAACATATTTCGGTTATCCATTATTTGTTATCAGTTAACAGTAGGTATTTTTTTGTCCTGATGATTTTGCGGACAACTGTTAACGGATAACTATATACTATTTAGGCTTAACAGCCAATACAACTTTATACTTATTTCGATTTGCGATATCCATTACTTTAACCGCCTTTTCGATAGGAACCCCTTCTGCAGCCCTTAAAATAATCGTAGGTTTTTCTACACTAGCCAATTGAGAAGTCAATTCTCTTTCTAAGTTTTTTTCAGAAACACGTTTGTTGTTGATGTAAAATTGTTTCTTATTCGTGATACTTACAGAAATGTTCTGAACATTCGTTGTCTTTCCTTTGGCCTTCGGTAAAATTAGATCTAAAGCTTCTGGTGTAATGGCAGGCGAAGTCAGTAAAAAGAATACTAACAATAAGAATACAATGTCCGTCATCGAGGACATACTGAATTCTGGACTTACTTTATTGCGACCTCTTAAATTCATAGCTTAAGCAGGTTCATTTAATAAATCTAAGAAATCTACAGCGGTAGCCTCCATTTGATGTACAACTTTATCTGTTTTTACCACCAGATGGTTGTATCCGATATAAGCTATAATACCTACAATTAGTCCAGCTACAGTGGTTGTCATAGCGGTATAAATTCCTTCTGCTAAAGATCCCATATCTGCTTGACCGCTACTAGTTGCCAACTGATGAAATGCTAATACCATACCAATTACAGTTCCTAAAAAACCGATCATTGGAGCTGCTCCAGCTATGGTTGCTAAGGTGCTTACGTTCTTTTCTAGTTTATAAACTTCTAAACGACCCGCATTTTCAATAGTAGTATTGATATCTTCTAGAGGACTTCCGATACGAGATATTCCTTTTTCTGTTAAGCGAGAAACAGGAGAGTTTACCTCTTGACATAAATCTTTTGCTTCCTCAGTTTGTCCTGCACTAATTTTATTACGAATCTTTTTCATAAAGTGCTCATCGTATTTTGAAGCGGATTTAATAGTGAAAAAACGTTCGAAATAAATGTAAAGCGCTACGAATAACAAAACGAAAAGTAATCCAATGACTATTGTTCCTGCTAGACCTCCACTAAAAAGTAATTCGAATAGGGATAATGTTTTTTCTTCCTGAAGCGTTTCTTGAATCTGTTCTTGCATATCGAAAAAGAATAAGACTTTATGGGCATTGCCAAGTGGGTATAAAACCAAAGGGTTTGCCTAGAAATAAATTTAATTACCTAATAAAAACCTCTTGGCTTAATCCGAAGTGGTTTACTAAGTTGAACGTAAAAATATCGATTAATTGTATTAGCTCGAATTATAAACCCTAAAAAAATGAAGATATTTCAATTTTTAGTAGTTTAAATTAAGAAAAGAGAGAATGGAGAAGAGAAAAGAGACCAAGAAAATGCAGAAGAATACAATCGAAGGCTGAGCACTTCGGCTGAGTTCAGTATGAACTTTAGTTGAAGCTTATTGGGGAAAGAGAAAACTATACTTTTATCACACCTCTCGACTTTGCTCGAGGTTTAGTTTGTTTTAAAGTTCAGTATGATCTAAAACAAAACTTTGCACTATTTAGAGAATACCAATAGTTATGGAATTTTTATGTCTTGATAGGTCTTTAAGACCTAGTAGGCATATTTCTCAGAAGACCTACAAGGTTTCAAAAACCTTGTAGGAAGGACTTTTAGAAAATAGAGAAGAGAATATAAATCTAGTGTAAACTAGTCTATATTCTCTTCTCTATTTTCTATGTTCTAAAAAAGACGTAGTCTTTCTATAAGATTAGATTCACACAAAGTAAACCAACACCCCCTAATACAATAGTGTAAGGTAATGCCATTTTTACCATCTTCATGTAAGACAATCCAATTAGTGGAGCTAAAGCAGAGGTTAATAGGAACAAGAACGCAGCTTGTCCATTCGGAGTCGCAACACTTGGTAAGTTAGTCCCCGTGTTAATTGCAATAGCTAATTTCTCTAAGTGGTCAGCAGAAATCGTTCCTGCATCGAAAGCAGCTTTTACTTCGCCGATATATACGGTTGCAACGAATACATTATCACTAATCATGGATAATAATCCATTGGCTAGATAGAATGTCGTTGGTTGTTGTTCTGGTTTAAGGTGTAAAGCCCAATCAATAATTGGCTTAAATAAGTGTTGATCGTGAATCATGGCTACGATCACAAAGAATACTACAAGTAGTCCCGTAAATGGTAAAGCTTCTTCGAAAGCTTTTCCTAAAGAGTGCTCTTCGATGATTCCCATAAATGCAGTTTGGAATATGATCAATGCTAACCCGATAAAACCAACAGGAGCAATATGTGTTGCTAATCCGATGATTAATAAAATAGCAGCTATTGCCTGAACTTTTAAACCATATTTTTGCTTATCCGTACGTTTTTCGTCTTCTTCTTCGGTATAGTTTTCGATGATTTGGCGAGCAACCGGCGGTAATTTCCCTCCAAAACCAGACAGCTTAAATTGTTCCAAGAAAACAGTAGTTAATAAACCACAAACTAAAACAGGTAGTGTTATCGGAGCCATTTTTAAGAAGAACTGGATAAAGTCCCAGTGCATTTTTTCTCCAATCAATAAGTTTTGTGGCTCACCCACTAAAGTACAAACACCTCCAAGAGCTGTACCTACAACACCGTGCATAATCAAGCTTCTAAGGAAACTTTTAAAGTCTTCTAAAGTTTCGTCTGTGATTTCAGCACTATTTAAAGTTCCTTGGTAATCTCCATTTTTTACAGCGGTGTGAATCTTGTTGTAAACTCCATAGAAACCAACAGCGACACTGATTAATACAGCGGTTACCGTTAAGGCATCTAAGAAAGCAGATAATACAGCTGCTAAGAATACAAACAATAAAGACAATACCATTTTAGATTTGATCTTTGTAAATACTTTACTGAAGATGTACATCAATAGTGGTTTCATAAAATAGATACCAGCTACCATGAATACTAAAAGTAGTACCACCTCTAAGTTTTGATCTACTTCGTGATATGCATTATGCGGAGTAGTTAAGCCTAATGCTAATACTTGAATGGCTAATAAACCACCAGACTGTAAAGGGTAGCAATTTAGTGCCATTGCTAAAGTGAAGATGAATTCTCCAATAAATAACCAAGACACAATGCTATGTGCAAGATGGTGATCCATAGCTAAGGGTAATCCAAAATACAGAACTGTATTTAAAATCAAGAAAGCAAGCATTGTGCTCTTGAACCATTTTGGACTATCTCCTAAAAAATACTTGAGTTTAAAAATTCTAAATAGGAAAAATTCTAACATGTCATGTTTTTCAAAAATATTAATAACAAATATAACCCGTCAAATGAATTAAAAAGTCATTAATGAAAGATTTATCTTTTTAGTAAAGTCTGGAAAAAATAATCTTAATAGGTATGTTTTTACGAAAAATAATGAAATTTGATTGTTAAATTATTAGAAATGAGTGTTTAAATTCTTAAATTATGCATGCATAATAAATAGTCAATATGAATTTCCAATTATCAGAAGAACATAAAATGATTCGTGAAGCAGCTCGAGATTTCACGGTTCAGGAATTACTTCCAGGGGTTGTCGAACGCGATACGAATATGATTTTCCCCCACGAACAAGTAAAGAAGATGGGCGAATTAGGTTTTATGGGAATGATGAACGATCCTGAATACGGTGGTGGTGGAATGGATACATTGTCCTATGTTATTGCTTTAGAAGAAATGTCTAAACATGATGCTTCTGCTTCTGTGATTATGTCGGTGAACAATTCTTTGGTGTGTTGGGGATTGGATGCCTATGGGACACCAGAACAAAAGCAGCAATATTTACTTCCGTTAGCTTCCGGTGAAAAATTGGGAGCTTTTGCATTATCAGAGCCTGAAGCGGGTAGTGATGCGACTTCACAAAAAACAACCGCAATCGAAAAAGAAGATCATTATGTGTTAAATGGAACTAAGAACTGGATTACTAATGGAGGGAATGCAGATTATTATTTGATTATTGCACAAACACATCCCGAACTAAAACATAGAGGGATTAATGTATTTATCATAGAAAAAGGTTGGGAAGGTTTTACGATTGGGCCTAAGGAAGATAAGCTGGGAATTCGTTCGAGTGACACCCATTCTCTAATGTTTGACAATGTAAAAGTGCCTAAAGAAAATAGAGTAGGGGAAGATGGCTTCGGATTTAAGTTTGCCATGAAAACCCTTTCGGGTGGACGAATTGGGATTGCAGCGCAAGCTCTTGGAATTGCTGCAGGGGCTTACGAAAGAGCATTAGCGTATTCTAAAATTAGAAAATCTTTCGGGACAGAGATATGCAATCATCAAGCTATAGCATTCAAACTCGCGGATATGTATGCGAAAATAGAAGGTGCTCGTATGTTAGTCTATAAATCTGCTGTAGATAAAGACAATGGTGACAATTACGATTTATCGAGTGCTACAGCAAAATTAGTGGCTTCGCAAGTGGCTATGGAAGTTACTGTGGAAGCAGTACAAATTCATGGAGGAAATGGTTATGTAAAAGAATACCATGTCGAGCGCTTAATGCGAGATGCGAAAATTACACAGATCTATGAAGGTACTAGTGAAATTCAAAAGATTGTGATTTCTAGATCGATTTTAAAAGATTAGAAATTTATATCATTCTTCATCATTTTTGATAAGACCTTTTAAGACCACATTATCGTCTAGCTTCATAAAATCAGCTTTTAATATAACGACAACTTGATCGAAATTTTTTCCGGATTTAAATAATTTGTAAGCCTTTTCTGGTGAGTCTTTAATTGATGGAAATACCAAATCACCGATCATTTCTTTAGTTTCAGAAAAAGATAAATTTCTTTCAGCCCAAGGTTTTATATTTCCTGCTATAGAAATAGCAGCGCCTGCGCATACTTGTTCTTTAGTTACACCATAGTCACTAAAACTTTGAGCAAAAAAAGAAAAAGAACATAAAAATGTGATGATACAAGTAAGGAGGAAAGCTTTCATAATTTAGGGGTTTAGTTATTTGTATTGCTTTAAAAATAAAGTAATAAATGAGGACTTATGGTATACCAACAGGTTTGTAAGAATAATCTTTAAATTAACTAAGCCTTATGTTTATTAGGCGATATTGAAATCGACGTAAAGTTGTGTGTTTTAATACCATATTACGTGAAAGATTTATCGAGACTTACCTAGCTTTTGATAAAAGTTGATTTTATATTACATACTTTGTTGGTAGTTTATTTAAAAGTCCAAGCAATAAACCGTGTCTTTTTATTCCCATGTTCCATATCAATGATGCGCACCTCTGTTGGTTGTGTTTTATTGATAGCTCGTTTGATGTTTTTAAGGTGT
>CALFUO010000161.1 GCA_937929895.1 uncultured Aquimarina sp. | reverse complement strand
GTAATTTGCTATTTCTTTCACTTCATTTTTTGCATTTGCTACAGCTACACCATAACCAACATTTTTTATCATTTCAATATCATTATAATTATCTCCAAAAGCTACAACTTCTTCTAAGGAAATGTTCTTGTAATGTTTTTTGAGTAAATAATCTACAGCTATTTTCTTTGAAATCGATTTCGGTGCAATTTCAATATAGGTTGATTTCGACCTGTATACATGAAGCTCATAGGGATACTGAACTTCGAGAAAACCTTGAAGACGATCTATATCGTCGATATTTCCCATACACATAATCTTATGTGCACCGACATTACTTTTACGCCACGAATTTAACACTTCTTTATTAGAAATCGTAATAGCTTTTACTTTTGTATTATTCATTTCGCGTAATGCCCAATAATCCAGTCGGGGAACATACCAATCGTCGTTGTGATATAAGCTAAAATGAATCTTATTATCGAAGTTTACAATTTCGCGAGTGATGTTATTTGGTATTTCTTCAGAAAAAACGATTTCATCATTAATTAAAATAAGTCCACCATTGTATGCGATAATCGGCTGATCTTCGATATTACCTACTTTCTGAAGATGTCTCATTGCCTTAGGCATCCTAGCGGAAATTAAAACAATAGGAATTTGCTTCTTTATTTTGCTGAAAATGGAAATAGTTTTTTGAGAAAGTGTACGTTGCTCGTTAAGAAGTGTGCCGTCTATATCAGAGAAAACCAGTCGAATTCCCATATCACCCCCTTTTAGAAATCTTATTTCCTGTAATTTGGCGTTGACGTGTACATTTAAAACGTGTTACTCCATCGGTTCTTAAGTAAGCATGTTTTGTTGATCGTCCTTGAACACGCTTTCTCCATCTGTGAAAACTTTGAGGTTTCATTAGTTTACGCATTAATTCGATGGTTTGCTGCTCTGTGATTCCAAATTGAAATGTGATGGCTTCAAAAGGCGTACGATCCTCCCATGCCATTTCTACAATTCGATCTAGTTGTCTTTCGTTAAATTCAGGTGTAGTCTTGTTCGATCCCAATAGAATAAATGTTTTAGCAAATTTAGGGAATCAGTAAAGAGTACAAAGTATTCAGTACTGAGTATTAAGATTTTTTAATATTTGATAGAGGTAAGATTAAAAAAAAGAATTTTTACTTTTATCTATGAATTAATCGTTTCTAGTAAAGTTTAGTCTTAATACTATATACTAATATCTAAAAACCTAGAAAGGATAATTAATCCCAATATTAAATACAGCCTTATTCAAACTTAAATTATTGAACCAGCGATCTCCAGAAGGTAATGCAGGGTTGTGAACTTTGAAAGCCGTATCTAATCTAAAAATAAAGAAACTGAAGTCGTAGCGTAGTCCAAAACCACTACCAACACCAAGTTCAGCGAGATCTTCGAATCCGTTAAATGTAAGACTGTCATCTTCATCGAAATCATCCCAAATATTCCAGATGTTACCAGCATCTACAAAGAAAGCTCCATTCAGTGCCCCAAGAATATTGAATCGATGTTCTATATTAAAAGCTAGTTTAAAGTTAGCTTCATTAAAATCATTGATTCCACCACTGGAACCAGGTCCTAATGCATAGGCAGTCCAACCACGGTTGTCATTTGAACCTCCTGCAAAATAACTTTGTGTAAAAGGGATGGTATTCGAATTATCATAAGGAATTGCAATTCCTGCAAAAGTTCGAAGGGCGAAAATATTTTTATACCCAAGATCCCAATGTTTAATGTATTCGGTTTCTAGTTTAAGAAACTGGGAGTAGGCAACATTAAATAGTTCTAATTGATCGTTTGCATCAGGTTCGGTACTGGTTAGTCGAGCAATGTTAGAGAGTATGTTTCCTGCACTTTCTATTTTACTTCGAATGCGATAAAAGTTTTCGTCATAAATATTTTTACGATTATCGTAAACAAAGGTAAAACCAGTACTGAGAATTAAATTGTTTTCAGTGAGTCGTTTACGTCGTTCGAAAATACTGCGTATGCTTGCAAAATCTTCTTCGGAAACTAAATTGTTATCGTTAATTACAGAATTGATAAAGCTATCCGTACCGGCATTTACAATCAAATTTCCGTTAGCATCTAACAAACTTTGATCTGGGCTTTCAGTGTTTCTTGCAATTAGATTTAGTGTGTTATAGCTACTTTGGTAAACATTAAAGTAATTACTCGTATTCAAATTACGAACATACTGGAGATTAAATAAGTCAAGTTTAAAAGACTTTCGACTATTAGGGCGCCAACTGTAGCTAAAGGTTCCGGCAACCGTTTCTTTGTCCAATCCTATATTTTGTTGTGAAGTAGCACTTGCTTTTATGGAAGTTCTGGGTGCACTGGTCTGCTTTATCCAACGATTCAATCCAAAAGGCATTAAAATTCTAGGAAAATTCAGTTTAGTGTCCAACCCGAATTCAGAGATGTTAAAAAATCGCCCCCCATCGTCAGCAATGTCATCCGAAGATCCAAAACTGCTTCTTACGGCAACCTCGAAAGTTTCAGCTCTTCTAAAAACGTTGCGAATATTTAAAGCTCCATTAACTCCAATCCCGAAATCTTGAATTGTTGAGGTGGTAACATCAAAATTAAAACTCAAAGCATATTTCTTTTTAGGAGTCAGTAAGATATTAGCGATAAGTTGATCTTCCTTTTCAGGGTCGTTTTTAAAGTTGATTATAGGGTATTTGAAAACGCCTAAGTTGTTTAAAGAATTGTAAGTTAATGTTC
>CALFUO010000160.1 GCA_937929895.1 uncultured Aquimarina sp. | reverse complement strand
GTGTCCGTTTGCCTTTGCATGGGCAACACCTGCTTTTGCTAAAGAAACAGGATCGTTGTTTTCTTTATCGCTGTAAACCTCTACACCTAAAGAGTCTCCTACAACATGAAGCTGATCGATTGCAGCAGGACGATAAACGTCACAGGCAACCAATAAAGGTTTTTTTGTTTTTTTGCTTTTAAGGTAGTTTGCTAATTTTCCAGAAAAAGTCGTCTTACCAGAACCTTGTAAACCAGACATAAGGATAATCGAAGGGCTCTTTGATAGGTTGATTCCAGCTGCATCGCCACCCATTAAGTCAGTCAATTCGTCTTTAACTAATTTTACCATTAGTTGACCTGGTTTCAGGCTTTTTAACACATCTTGACCGATGGCCTTTTCTTTTACTCTAGCAGTAAAATCTTTAGCAATTTTATAATTAACATCAGCATCTACTAAAGCACGACGTACTTCTTTTAGGGTTTCTGCAACGTTAATTTCTGTAATCTGACCATGTCCTTTTAGTACATGTAGGGCTTTATCTAACTTATCACTTAAATTATCAAACATAATTTTAATCTGAAATAATGTACAAATTTAATGATTTGTAAGGGAAGAGGCTAATTGCTGTACATGTTTTGAGGAAAGAAGTATTCTACTTTATAGGGTAGATCAAATTTATCCCTTCTTTTGTAGGGAAATAACTGGGAACACTTTAGGGCAACAATCTTTTTTTTTGCATTTTTGTAGGGTTACGTAGCCAATAAAAAAGTGTTTTTCTACGTTTGATATTTTAATGAGTGGTCATTGGTAACTAGTCATCAGTCTATTCTTTTTAACAATTGACTTATGGCTCATGACTAAATACTATTTTATGAATAGAATTCTTTTTAGTGCATTGTGTTTGTTTTCTGTTTGGTGTACAGCACAATCCTATATTGGTTATGATACCGATAATTATAGTGGAATACATGGAGTACTTGCAAACCCTGCAAGTATGGCCGATTCTAGATTAAGGGCTGATATTAATTTATTTTCGGTAAGTGCTTTTGGGGCTCAGAATTATGCTGAAATAGATTATAGAAAGGCCATAGAGTCTTCTTATAAAGATGTTCGTTTTACTGATGAAGGTGAGCAAGAAGTTAAATACATAGGTTTAGACCGTAAGAGTTCTGGGTTGGTTAATTTGGATGTGTTAGGTCCTTCTTTTATGTTTTCGATTAACGAGAAAGAAAGCGCAGCTTTTCATTCGAGGGTTCGAGGTTTTGGAAATTTGAATGAAATAGATGGGCGTTATCAAGCTTTATTTGATGAGGGGTTAGATAATCAAACAGATTCTGTATTATTTGTAGATGAGAATAGTTTTGGTACAGCTGTATCTATATTAGAATTTGGAGTCTCATATGCTAGAGTGCTAAAGGATGATAAACAGAATTTCTTAAAGGGAGGGATCACTTTTAAGTATGTAAAGCCTATGTACTATTTAGGTGGAGGTTTTACGGATGCTATATTGAATTTCGACCCAGATGATGCTGCAAATAATGATGTGTTTGGGGAATTGAATTTACAGGGAAGTAACCTGACAGACCCGGAAGATGATGGTTATCGAAATGGTGGTTTTGCTGATCCTAGATGGACTTCTAAAACTTCTGGCTTTGGGTTTGATATAGGTTTTGTTTATGAATATCGGCCAAAATTCAGAAAGAATATTTCTAAGGATAATGTGATTAAGCAGGTTAAGTTTAGGCATATAAATACCTATAAATTTAGAGTAGGTGTTTCTTTATTAGATATAGGACGTATGAAGTTCGAAAGTGCTACCTCGGAAACTTATAATCTAAGCAATCTTCCTTCAGAATTAAATGAGGGAGAGTTTGACCTTAGAACGAATGAAGAGATCAAAATGAGTTTGCCTTCTACGCTTAGGATAGATGGAGATTGGGCTGTTTCAAAGAAGTTTTATGTAAATGCATTAACACGATTATCTTTGATATCTAAAGAAAAGCGCTATGCAGTAAGATATGCAAATCAGTTTACTATTAATCCAAGATTAGAAACAAGATGGTTGTCGGTTTTTAGTCCCTTTAGTATTACTCAGTTTAGTGGTGTGCAATGGGGATTAGGGACTAGAGTAGGCCCCTTGGTCTTAGGTTCAGGTAATTTGTTAGGAAGTTTAGTAGACAGAAAGACAAGAGCTTTTGATGTGTATTTAGGGCTTAAAATTCCAATCTTACATAAGATTCCAAAATCCAAAGAGGCAAAAGAAGCAATTAAGCGTTTTGAGTGCCCTGATGGGTGTCCAGAGGAAAAGGATCCCGAAGTAAAGCGTTTAGAAGGAAAAATAAAAAGTAAAGTCGAACGTAAGCTAAAACGACTCGATGGTTATGATGGTGGTGTTCCTGACAAGGTAAGAAGTAAGAAAAAACACGCAAAGCGTTTACAGGGATATAGAGGTCAGGTTAAGTAATGATCTTAGTTCTCTTTATAAAAGTTAAAAAGAAAGCGATACAAGAATAATAGATCTTGTATCGCTTTTTTATTTTGATTGTAAAAGGTCAGATTTATCTAATACCTTTTACAAATTTTTCAATTCCTGAAACGCCATCGTTAGTTAACATTTTTATAAATGCAGAACCAATGATTGCTCCTTTAGCAGTTTTAGTAGCTTGGTTAAATGTTTCGTTGTCTTTAATACCAAAACCTACAATCTGTGGGTTTTTAAGGTTGTAAGAAGCGATACGGTCGAAATAAGCTTCTTGTGTATTTCCAAATCCAGAGGTAGAACCAGTTACACTAGCAGAGCTTACCATATAGATAAATCCGTTAGAAACACTATCAATAAACTTAACACGTTCTTCGCTAGTTTGTGGGGTGATTAGGAATACATTACTTAATCCATATTTTTCGAACGTAGCTTTATAATGTTCGTCATATTCGGCAACAGGTAGGTCAGGGATAATTAAGCCATCAATACCTACTTCGGCACATTTAGCACAAAAAGCTTCGACTCCATATTGCATCATAGGATTAAAATATCCCATAATGATTAGTGGAATGGAAACCTTATTGCGAATGCCTTCTAGTTGTTCGAATAACTTAATTGTAGTCATTCCATTTTTTAATGCAGCAGTCGAGCTATCTTGAATGGTAGGTCCATCTGCTAAAGGGTCACTAAAAGGAAGTCCGATTTCAATCATATCGACTCCATTTTGTTCTAACTCTTTAATGATCGTTGCGGTATCATTTATTGCAGGATAACCCGCGGTAAAATATATCGAAAGTAACTTTTTGTCTTCCTGTAATTTTTGATGAATTCTGTTCATTTTACTAGTACAAAGTATTAAGTATATAGTATTAAGAATGATCTGTGTACTTAATACTATATACTTGATACTGTTTAAAGTTTAAAATATTCAATGTAGTTGTTTAAGTCTTTGTCTCCGCGACCAGAAAGGCTAATAACGACTACATCTTCTGGGTTGAATTTTTTATCATTAAATATTGCTAATGCATGAGAGCTTTCAATAGCAGGAATAATCCCTTCTAATTGACATAACTCTAATCCAGCCGTCATAGCATCGTCGTCTGTAACAGAAAAGAATTCTGCACGTCCGGTTTTTGCTAAATGCGAGTGCATAGGTCCAACACCTGGGTAGTCTAACCCTGCAGAAATTGAATATGGTTCTGTGATTTGGCCATCAGCAGATTGCATTAACAATGTCTTACATCCGTGAATAATTCCTTCTTTCCCAAGTTTACTAGTTGCGGCGCTTTCTCCACTATCGACTCCTTTACCAGCAGCTTCTACTGCGATAATACTAACTTCTTTTTCATCTAAGAAATGATAGTACGTACCTGCAGCATTGCTTCCTCCACCAATACAAGCAACAACATAATCTGGATTTTCACGCCCTTCTTTTTCTTTAAGTTGCCATTTGATTTCTTCAGAAATTACACTTTGAAAACGGGTTACCATATCAGGGTATGGGTGTGGTCCAATAGCTGACCCAATAATATAATGTGTGTCTACAGGATTGTTGATCCAGTCACGAATTGCTTCGTTCGTAGCATCCTTTAGTGTTTTACTACCTGATTTTGCAGGTCGAACTTCAGCTCCTAGCATTTTCATTCGTGCTACGTTAGGAGCTTGACGCTTAATGTCAATTTCTCCCATGTAGACGATACAATCGATACCCGCTAAAGCACAAACAGTAGCAGTTGCTACACCGTGCTGACCAGCGCCAGTTTCAGCAATAATTCTATGTTTGCCTAATCTCTTAGCAACCAAAATCTGACCAATAGTATTGTTGATTTTGTGTGCTCCTGTATGGTTAAGGTCTTCTCTTTTTAGATACACCTTAGTGTTATATTTTTCAGAAAGACGCTTAGCGTAGTATAAAGGACTAGGGCGACCCACATAGTCTTTTAATAACTGGTTGAATTCTTCCTTGAAATCAGATTGATCCATAATTTCAAGATACTTGGTGCGCAATTCTTCAACATTCGGATAAAGCATTTCGGGGATGTATGCTCCTCCAAAATCTCCGTAATATCCTTTTTCGTCTACGTGGTACATATTAATTCGCTTTTAGCGAATTGCTGTCGGCTATCAGCTGTCAGCAATCAGCATTTTTAATATTCAATAAATGAAAGTACGTAGAGTGAGGGGTTAAAATAAATACAGAATTAGGCTCTGTACTTTGTACTCAGTACTATGTACTTTAATCAATTCTAGTTTTCTTTCAATTCAGTAAAGAACTTTTCTAATTTCTTAGAGCTCTTTAATGCTGGTTCGACTTCAAATTTACTGTTTAAATCTAAGGCGTAAATGGGTAAATCCGTTTTTAGCAATTGTTCTATTTTGTCTAAAGATTTTGGTCCAATACCACCACTTAAAATAAACGGGGTGGTACTTTTGTAATCTTTTAAAACAGTCCAGTCAAAAGTATATCCATTCCCCCCTTTTCCTTGACCTTTAGTATCAAATAGAAAATAGTCTACATTACCTTCGTAAGGTTCTAAAGTAGAAAAATCAAAAGTGTCCTTAATTCCAAACACCTTAAATATTTCAATGTAATCTACGTCAATAGAAACTTCGTTAACAGTTGTGGAAATCTGATCTGTTACAGATGTAATCGTGTTTAATTCCTTTTTTAGTTCAATGCAATACTCAGCCGTTTCATTACCGTGTAACTGAATGGCATTGAAATTATATTTCTTTATCTTATCTATAATAAAGCTGATGTCAGCATCTACAAAAACTCCAGTTTTCTTAATTTTCGAACTAATAGGGGGAATTACTCCATCGAAATTTCTAGGAGATTTATCGTAAAAGATAAAACCTAAATAGTCGGGGCGTAATCTTGCGATATCCATTACGTTTTCTGGATATTTCATTCCGCAGACTTTTATTTTTAGGTCTTGTTTTTTCATAACTTAAGTTTTTCGTCACCCTAAACTTGTTTCAGGGTCTCATAAAATATGTAAAGTTTCGAGTTTTGGATTTTTACTTTTAATTAAATTTAGTTTCCAATCCTTTCTTCAATTCTTTAATTGTTTTTCTCTTGCTATCGCTTGTTTAATGTCTAAAAATTCTTCAAAATATATTAAATCTTTTGTCATATACTTTAAAGTAAATTGAGAACCAACACCTGTCTGATGTTCTTGTACTCTTTTGTTTAAATTATCAATTACTCCTATATAAAAAGTAGTTCTATACTTATTTGTCATTATGTAGGTGTAACTCGTTCTCATTCTTATTATCATGAGATGCAGAAACAAGTTCAGCATGACGTCAATTTTATTCAGCTATTTAAGCTTATCTATAAAATCTATTGCGCTTTGTGCAGGATTGTCGGTTTTCATAAAGTTTTCGCCGATTAAGAACCCTTGATATCCGTAAGGACGTAATGCTGCGATCGCTTCAATACTACTAATTCCACTTTCTGAGACTTTTACGAAGTCATCAGGTATTTGTGTGCTTAAATTCTTACTGGTTTCGAGGCTAACTTCAAAAGTTTTTAAATCTCTATTGTTTACTCCAAGCATGTCTAGGCTTGGCATCAACGACTTTTCTAATTCCTCTTGATTGTGCACTTCTAACAAAACATCTAAACCTAAACTTTTTGAGAATTCAGAAAGTTGTTTGATTTCATTTCTAGTTAAACAAGCAGCAATTAATAAACAAACATCAGCTCCGTATGCTTTAGCCTCTAATAGCTGGTATTCATCTATAATAAATTCTTTGCGAAGTAGCGGCATATTACAGCTAGCACGAGCAGTCAATAAATCATCTAAAGAACCTCCGAAATATTTTCCGTCAGTTAATACAGACATACCCGAAGCACCCGCTGTTTCGTAACCTTTAGCAACATCCCAAACACTACTTGTTTGATTAATTACACTTTTAGAAGGAGAACGACGTTTGTGTTCAGCAATAATACCAGTAGTACTACTACTTAATTTGTCAGCTAACGAAATGGTTTCTCTGTTAAAAAGGATAGAAGCTTCTAATTGAGCTACAGGAATTAATCCTTTTCTAAAATCTACTTCTATTTTTTTATCTGCTACTATTTTATCTAGTATGTTCATTTTAATTCGCTTTACGAATTGCTGTCTACTAGGAGTGGTCAGCTATCGTCTTATTTCTATTAGCCTATTTTGAAGGCTCTATAGGTTTAAATTAATTTTCTGTGTACTATGTACTGAATACTTGGTACTAAGAAAGTGCTTGTACTTTTTTCAATACTTCGAGTCCTTTCCTTCCAAGTAAGCTTTCTTTTGCTTTTTCGAATCCTTGGATTGGAGTTAAGTTTTCTACGGTTGCAATTGCCATACCAGCATTCGCACAAACGGTATTGTTTTGTTGTTCTGTTCCTTTACCGCTTAAGATATCGATAAATATTTTAGCCGAAGCTTCGATAGAATCACCGCCTACTATATCCGATTGCTTGTGAGCAACAACTCCAAAGTCTTCTGGGGTCAACATGGCTTCGGTATGTCGAGTAATGGTTTTGGTTTTTCCTGTTAAAGAAATTTCGTCATAGCCATCTAAAGCATGAAGAATAGTGAAATTTTTATTTCCATTCTGATAAAGATACCCATACATACGCGCCAATTCTAAGTTGAAAACTCCAACCATCTGGTTGGTAGGGAATGCCGGGTTTACCATTGGACCAAGCATATTGAAAAATGTTTTTACGGCTAATTCTCTACGAATTGGAGCCACATTTTTCATAGCAGGGTGAAATAAAGGAGCGTGTAATACGCAAATTCCAGTTGCATCAATACTCTTTCTTAAGTAGTCTTTATCATTACTGAATTTGATGCCCAAGTGTTCCATTACATTCGAGCTTCCGCATTTAGAAGAAACACCATAATTTCCATGCTTGGTCACTTTTATTCCTGCACCAGCAGCAACAAAAGAGGATAATGTAGAAATATTGAAAGTATCTTTTCCATCACCACCCGTACCACAAAGATCAATTGGGTTGTATTCACTAAGGTCAACAGCTACACAAAGTTCCAATAAAGCATCTCGGAAACCTTCTAGTTCTGAGACTTTAATACTTCTCATCATGTATACGGTAAGGAAAGCAGCAATTTGACTTTGGTTGTATTCTCCATTGGAAATATTTACCAAAATTTGTTTTGCTTCTTCTTTACTTAGTACCTCGTGATTGATAAGGCGATTCAGTATATTTTTCATTGCTGTTAGTTTCGCTGAGGCTGTCGGCAATGAGCTATCAGCTATCAGCTTTTTTATTTATGACGAATAAATATAAAGTATGTGGCTCAAAAAACTTTGAACCTAGAACTTTAAATGTTGAATTAGCTATTTACCCAATTCTTAAGCATCTTCTTTCCTTCAGGAGTAAGTACAGATTCTGGGTGAAATTGCACTCCCCGAACATCATATTCTTTGTGTCTTAAGGCCATTACCTGTCCATTCTCATCTACAGCAGTAACTTCTAAAACATCAGGGAAACCATCTTTAGCTACGACCCAAGAGTGGTAACGACCTACTTCAAAAGATTTAGGAAGATCTTCGAATATTATGGTGTCATCAACAGTTGTTTCTACAGCTGTAGCAACTCCGTGATATACTTTGTCTAAATTTCTTAGGGTACCTCCGTAAACTTCACCAATAGCTTGTTGACCTAGGCATACTCCAAAGATACTTTTAGAAGCTCCATATTTCTCAATAATTGGTTTTAGTAAACCTGCTTCGTCAGGGATACCAGGTCCAGGAGAAAGTAATACCTTGTCAAAAGCTTCAACCTCTTCTAACGCTAATTGATCGTTTCTTTTTACGATTACTTCGCATCCTAAATCCTCTAAATAATGGACTAGGTTATACACAAAAGAATCGTAATTATCTATAACAAGTACTTTTTTCATTTTTTCAGCTTCGCTGAGGCTGTCAGCAATGGGCTATCAGCTATCAGCTTTTACAGTACAAAGTAAACAGTACAGAGTATCAAGAAAATTGATTTCAACACAGTTCTGCTTCCCTTGTGATATTTATTTAATTATCTATTCAAATTATAAAGTCTTTGTACTTCGTACTTAATACTTTTTACTATTTAAATGCTTCTCGCTAATTCTAAAGCTTTTGTTAGCGCTCCTAGTTTGTTGTAAACTTCTTGAAGTTCATTTTCTTCAACACTATCGGTTACTAAACCAGCTCCAGCTTGCCAATGTAATTGGTGGTTTTTACTTAAGAAAGTACGAATCATAATGGCATGGTTAAAGTTTCCTTTAAAATCCATAAATCCAATAGCACCACCGTAGAATTCACGATTGATCGTTTCGTATTTCTCGATAAGTTGCATGGCCATATGCTTCGGAGCTCCACTTAAAGTTCCTGCAGGGAAGGTATCTGCAACCACTTGCATGGTCAAACTATCATCATGTTTTTTGCCAGTTACTTTGCTCACTAAGTGAATTACGTGACTATAGAATTGCACCTCTCTGTATCGCTCAACATTTACACCGTTACCATTACGACTTAAATCGTTTCGGGCTAAGTCCACTAGCATTACATGCTCGCTATTTTCTTTAGGATCTTTTGATAACTTTTTTGCAAGCTCTGCGTCTTTTTCGTCATCTCCAGTTCTTCGGAATGTTCCCGCGATAGGGTGGATTTCTGCAATACCTTCGTCGACTACTAATTGTGCTTCAGGTGAGCTTCCAAAGATTTTGAAATCCCCGTAGTCGAAATAGAATAAATATGGTGAAGGGTTTACGCTACGTAATGCTCGATATACATTAAACTCATCACCTTTAAATTCTTGAGAGAACCTTTTAGAAAGGACCAATTGAAAAACATCTCCACGTTGACAATGTTTTTTGGCTATGCTAACATGTTCTTTGAAAGTTTCATCATCAATATTACTGGTGGTTTCACCAATAGTGTCGAAACTATAGGTAGCGAAATTTTTAACCTGAATCAACGATTCAATTTCTTCTACATTGTTTTCACCGCTATAGGAATGGCAGAAAATATAAGCCTCATTGTTAAAATGATTAATGGCAATTATGTTCTGATAAACCGCATAATAAACATCAGGAATGTTTAGTTTGTTTGATTTTTTAGAAATTTCAACCTCTTCAAAATAGCGAACTGCATCATAAGATATGTATCCGAACAAACCATTGTTAATGAACTTGAAATCTAAATTTTCAGATTCAAACTGTTTGCTAAAATCTTCTATTACTAAAGGAATATTGGTGTTCGAATCTATTTTAGAAATAGCGTTACTCTGATCTGGTAAGGTAGTTTCAATTTGCTCGTCTACTATTTTAATACTAGCGATAGGGTTGAAACATACGTAAGAAAAACTATTGTCAGTTCCGTGATAATCGCTGCTTTCTAATAGCAAGCTATTAGGAAAACGATCACGAATTTTAAGATACACACTTACAGGGGTAATGGTATCGGCAATAATTTTTTTGTAAAAACTTTTAAGTTGATAACTCATGGCACAAAATATGTGTTTTGAAACTATGATTTCGAATTTGTGGAATTTAAAAAAGGTTTGCCGTGTGCGACAAACCTTTTACATATATTTATAGAGGTGACACAACACGATTACTTTCGTATTGCACTCCACCAACTTTTATTTCCAAATAAATTCATAGGTCAAATTTATAGAATTTTTTACTTTTCGAAAAATAATTTAAACATATAAATAATGAGACAGGATATAGATCAAGACGAATGGATCGAATTATTAGAAAAAGATGATAATGCGGTAATCTTAGATGTGCGTACTCAAGCCGAAGTAGATGAAGGGTATATCGCGGATATGATGCATTTAGATTTTTTTGAAGGACAAGTTTTTGTTGAAGAACTAGGGAAATTAGATACCTCTAAAAATTATTATGTGTATTGCCGTTCTGGAAATAGAAGTGGACAAGCTTGCGATATTATGGAACAGTTAGGTTTTGAAACTACTTATAATCTAGAGGGTGGTTTTATGAATTGGACAGGTGATATCGTTGAGGATTAGTACTTTTGTGTAAGCTTTGTTTTTTTTAGAAATAGCTAACTTCTAAGTGAAGTTTAAAGTAATTAGATCTAAATAGTTGTCGTAAAAAGTTCTTTGTTCATTAGGGCAATTCATTTAAAAAATAGTTGTACTAAATCCGCAAAAAGTTATAGATTTTCTATTTAAAATAGAGATTAGGGGAGGTGTTTTTAAGAGAAACACCTAATTGTAAGTCTACCTCTAGGGGAGGAACTTATCTGGGTTGTTGAATTTTTATGAAAATGACATAGAGAAACTACTTAAGAAGAGTTAAATGAAATTACCTTATGTGCTCATCTTTTATCTGTTGTTATATTTTTAATTCTATGTTCTAATAGAATGTATTAAAGGACGAATCTTGATTAGGTTCTAAAATATTAGAACTTTCAAATTGTGGAACAATCTAAAAATAGAGCATTTTTAAGAGATAGTATAAAAAAGAGGCAAAATGATATAGGAAACATTGTAGTTAGGTCATGTATGGTAAGAATAATACGAGTTTATTATTTTAAAAATGTAAAAGAGAAAGATTTTAATAGGCTTTAAAGGGAGATAATTTTTTTTAGAGTTTTATTTCGTTCTTTAGATTTCTTAAAATCGCTTATAAGGTGTTTTTTAGCCCTTTTAAGCGATTTTTTGTTTTAAGGGGTCTTTTGTTGATAACTTTGAAAACGATCTATTAAAGCTCGATGACTGTTCTTTATCTTTGAAATAGATAGGTTAGATATAGCATTTGCGTTAATTGATCTTTTAATTTTATTAAAAAAAGAACGAGGATTACCTCGTAATATAGAGTCCACAATTGTGGGATAAAAACTTAGTTTTATGAGTGAAGAAGCTAAAAAAGGCTATTCGGCGGATAGTATTCAGGCGCTTGAAGGAATGGAACACGTACGTATGCGTCCATCGATGTATATCGGAGATGTAGGTGTTCGTGGTTTACATCACTTAGTATACGAGGTGGTAGATAACTCTATCGATGAGGCCTTGGCAGGTCATTGTGATACGATTTCTGTAAGTATTAACGAAGATAATTCGATTACTGTAAAGGATAATGGTCGTGGTATCCCTGTCGGATTACATAAGAAAGAAGGAGTTTCTGCATTAGAGGTTGTAATGACTAAAATTGGAGCAGGAGGTAAATTCGATAAAGATTCTTATAAAGTATCCGGAGGACTTCATGGAGTAGGAGTTTCTTGTGTAAATGCATTATCGGATCATTTAAAGGCTACAGTTTTCCGAGAAGGAAAAGTGTGGGAACAAGAATACGAACGAGGAAAAGCATCATACCCTGTAAAGTCTACAGGAGAAACGGATAAGAATGGTACCGAAGTAACTTTTTTACCTGACCGTAGTATTTTTCAGCAAACTACAGAGTATAATTACGATACCCTAGCTAGTAGAATGCGTGAGTTAGCTTACCTTAATAAAGGTATTACAATTACCTTGACAGATAAGCGTCACACAGATGATAAAGGAGAATTCTTAGGCGAAGTTTTTCATTCACAAGAGGGATTAAAGGAATTCGTAGCATTTTTAGATGGAGCACGAACACCTATTATTGGTCATGTGATTTCGATGGAGGGAGAAAAGAATGATATCCCTGTTGAGGTTGCTATGATTTACAATGACTCTTATGCAGAAAATTTACATTCTTATGTAAATAATATAAATACACACGAAGGAGGAACACATTTATCAGGTTTTCGTCGTGGATTGACTTCTACATTAAAAAAGTATGCAGACAATTCTGGTCTTTTAGATAAATTGAAGTTTGAAATTGCTGGAGATGATTTCCGTGAAGGGTTAACAGCAATTGTTTCCGTTAAAGTTGCAGAACCTCAATTCGAAGGACAAACAAAGACGAAGTTGGGTAATCGTGAAGTAACATCAGCGGTTTCTCAGGCTGTATCAGAGATGCTAGAGAATTATCTAGAAGAAAATCCTGTAGATGCGAAAACAATCATTCAAAAAGTAATTCTTGCAGCACAGGCACGTCATGCAGCGAAGAAGGCTCGTGAAATGGTGCAACGTAAGACGGTAATGAGTATCGGGGGACTTCCTGGGAAATTATCAGATTGTTCAGAAACCGATCCAGCTGAATGTGAAGTATTCTTAGTAGAGGGAGATTCTGCAGGGGGTACGGCAAAGCAAGGGCGTGACCGTAACTTTCAAGCAATTTTACCTTTACGAGGTAAGATCTTGAATGTGGAAAAAGCAATGCAACACAAGGTTTTCGAAAATGAAGAAATTCGAAATATTTTTACGGCATTAGGGGTTACTATTGGTACAGAAGAAGATAGTAAAGCGTTAAACTTAACAAAATTAAGATACCACAAAGTAGTAATTATGTGTGATGCCGATGTAGATGGTAGTCACATTGCTACACTAATCTTAACGTTTTTCTTCCGTTACATGAAAGAATTGATCGAGCAAGGATATGTCTATATTGCAGCACCACCATTATATTTAGTAAAGAAAGGAGCTAAAAAGCAATATGCATGGAATGATGATCAACGCGATATAATAATGAAAGAATTTGGAGATGGATCTAAAATTCAACGTTATAAAGGTCTTGGAGAAATGAATGCAGAGCAACTTTGGGATACAACTATGAATCCAGAGTTTAGAACAATGCGTCAAGTAACTATAGATTCTATGCAAGAGGCAGATCGTGTATTCTCT
>CALFUO010000159.1 GCA_937929895.1 uncultured Aquimarina sp. | reverse complement strand
CCTCGCAGACATTGTCTCGATAGAGACTTCTCATGTCTCAAAAGAAAGTAATTTTTGAGTGATTCTCAGCCAAGAAGAAAAAGTTCAAAATCGTGGTTTAGAAATGGGGCCTAATCGCAAAGATGCTTACGTATCCGAACTCATGAAGTTCTTTCCTAAAGGAGGAAGTAGAAATACGCAACTAGTTCACAGACTATTATATGCTGCATTAATAGAAGCTAGAAGTTGCGAACGTTTCAAACTGCTATCCGAACAATTAGAAGATCAGGAGTTAGCAAAGTTCTATAGAGATTTAATGGTGAGTGAGGCAAATCACTACACCATGTTTTTAAACTTCGCCCGCAAATATGAAGACCGCGACTTAGTAGACCAAAAATGGCAAGATCTTTTAGCTTACGAAGCTGAAATTATGCAAGGCTTTAGCAAAGATGCTACGATGCATGGGTAGACTTTATTATACTAGCATAAAAAATCCGATAACATCTACATTCAGGTATTATCGGATTTTTTTATACTTCTTTTTTTAAAATGAGCTTATACAAGCTTATCCAAAATGCCATCGACAAACTCTATAACGTCTGTTTCTGGTTCAAATGTTTCGATAGAATCTACTTCGAAAAACGGAGCAACAGCTTTCCCTTTTACTTCTTCCATAAAAGCAAAAACTTTACGTCCTCCACCACAGAAAGAATCTACATAACTAGAATCTCCTAAACCTGCAACGACAAAAGGTGTTCCTTCTAAATCTAACGACTCGTCTCTAGCTTCATCTAATAAACCTTCTAAATTTGGTGGTACATCTCCTAAACCACAAGTAGAAGAAACAAATATAATTGCTTTGGCATCTTTTAAATCTTCTACTTCAGGATCTTCAACCAAATTTGTTTCAATTCCCTTTTCGGTAAGATGCTCATTTAACTGTTCTGCTACATTTTGAGCGTTTCCAAAAACAGAACCGAAAAATATACTTAATGCTGACATAAATTATTCTTTAAAATATAATAGCTATTATCACAATAGCATATTTCTTGAAAATTCAAAATTTCAGCAAAATTACGAATACCCATTCATATAGACTACTAAGCAATTACTAAAATCCTTTACAAAACCATCATTTTCTGATATTTTAACATAACATAAAACATAACCTATTCTATAAATAATAATTTATTACCACATAAAAACATTCAAAAAACCACCAAACAAAACATAATACATTATTTTTTAGATATAATAAGCTAACAAAATACTGTATTTTATCTTGAAATTTGCAATACAGAACAAGTACCATATCGTTTTAAAGCTTTAATTTTAAAACACTTAGAAAATCAAAAAGTCAATAACTAGAGATAATACGATGAATAAGAGCGCACTACCTGATCCATTCGAACAAGCAAGATTAGATAAAGGGTTTGGAGAAATGAATGACCAAAATGATCCTGTAAAAATTCTTTTACGCTTAAAAGACGTAAGAAAATCAGCAAAAAATTGGAAAGCCTTTCAATCTGGAGGTGAAGAAGTAGGGCGTATCGTAGTTCCTTCGGAAGTACATATTCGTGACACACGTCAAATTCCTTTCGAAGTAGACCCACCACAACATGCTAGTTACAGGAATTTAGTAGAACCTTGGTTCAAACGCCCTTTAGAGAAGGAATATCAAGATAAACTAAAAGCTATTGTCGAAACTGTTATTGAAGGAGCTCTTAAAGAAGATGTTATTGAAGTTGTTGAAGAGTTCTCATTGGTTATTCAATCGAGAGCTTTAACAGTTCTTTTAAATACACCATTTTCTGAATCTAAAACCTGGATCGATTGGGGAACTCACGTATTTAGAAGTGAAGAAAGTGCGTTAGACGGTGACAAAGCAAATATTCTTTATGACTATATCGATAACGAAATTGATCGTGCTGCAGCAAACCCTACGGACGATTTATACTCTAAATTATTAGCTTCTGAAATTGATGGTAGAAAACTAACTAAAGAAGAAGTTAAAGGTGTAATGATTTTGACTTTTGCAGGTGGTAGAGATACTGTAATTAACACCATTACCAACACCATTGCTTATTTTGCAGAACACCCAGAATCTTTAAAAAGAATTAAAGAAAACCCTGAAATCACTAATACTGCGATCGAAGAATTGATTCGCTATTTCGCTCCTTTAACTCATATGGGACGAGTAGTGACAAAAGACACCGAAGTTTGCGAGCATGCCATTGAGGCACAGTCGAGAGTTTCTTTGTGTTGGGCTTCTGCTAACAGAGATGCTAAAACGTTCGAAAATCCGAATGACGTAGTTATCGATAGACAAATTAACCCACATGTTAGTTTTGGTTTCGGAACGCATAACTGTTTAGGTGCAACCCACGCCAGAACTTTAATGAAGATTATTTTAGGAGTTTTAGTAAATAAAGTAACTACAATTGACATTTTAGATCACGAAGATAATATCGAAGACTTAGATCAATTTAAACGTAAAGTAGGCTTTCATGTCTTAAAAGTTAAGTTCAACGCATAATGTAATTTATCGATAATAATTTCGCTTTTAGTTAGTTTCTTTTTCTACTATTCTTGCGTTAAAAAATAAAACCATAGTGCAGCTATTCTTTAATTTTTTGCCTTAGACTAGTGAAAAATAAATCAAACTTTGAACACTAAATTATCATCAATAAATTACAGGAGCATTACACCCCAAATCAGATAAAGTTTAAATAATAATAGAAAAAAAATAATGGCAAAGATCACATTTATAACAGCAGATAACGAAGAAGTAATCGTAGAAGGAACACAAGGTTCTGTAATGGAATTAGCAGTACAGAATAACATTAAAGGAATCGATGGAGATTGTGGTGGTGTTTGTTCTTGTGCTACGTGCCATGTTCACGTTAATGAGTCAGATTTCGAGAAAGTTGGAGAACCAAGTGAAATCGAGGCGGATATGTTAGAACTAGAAGATGAAGTAAGCGAATACAGTCGCCTTTGTTGTCAAATTAAAGTAAGTGATGCTATCGACGGTATTACTTTAAAAGTTATAGAAGAATAAATTTTTAGTATAAAGTATTAAGTATTCAGTATTAAGACTTTTAATTACTGTAGTATTTTTAACCTTAAATAAACCAACAATGTTGCTATTCTAATAATAGTAATCTTTGTACTTAATACTTTGTTATTAATACTAAATAAAAATATGTCAGAAAATAAAAGTTGTGTTGTCATAGGTGCCAGCCATGCTGGAGTAAATTTTGCTTTCTCCCTTAGAAAAGCTGGTTGGAAAGGAGAAATTCACCTTTTTGATAGTGATCCTGTATTACCTTATCACCGTCCACCTCTATCTAAGGCTTATTTAACAAGCGATAACCCTATCGAAAGCAATGCTCTTAAATCTCAAGAAGCATACAATTTAGCTGAGATTAAATTGAACTTAGGCGTAAAAGTGACTGCGTTAGATAAAGACTCTAAAATTGCTTCTTTAAATAACGGTACTTCGCAAGCTTACGATAAATTAGTGATTGCGACTGGTGCAAGCCCAATCATTCCACCTATACCTGGTATAGAAAGTGCTCAGCATCTATATCCTTTACGTACCGCTAAAGATGTTACAAACATCAAAAGCGCCATGCAAACTATTTCAGAAAAACGAGTAGTAATTATTGGAGCGGGATACATCGGATTAGAAACAGCAGCATCTCTAAAGAAATTAGGTGCAACTGTAACTATTTTAGAAAGAGAAGAACGCATTTTACAGCGTGTTACTTCTCCTGTAATGTCAGAATTCTTTCAAAAACTACACACAGATCACGACGTAGATGTTTTGACTTCTAAAAATGTTTCTGCCATTGAAACATCCGATGGAGTCAATACCGTAAAATGTGCCGATGGATCTGAATATACTGCTGATATTATCATTGTAGGGGTTGGGGTCCGTGTAAACTCGAAATTGGCTGAATCTATTGGCGTTACTATTGAAAATGGTATTAAAGTAGATGAAACTACTGAAACAAACGTAGAAAGTGTATACGCCATCGGAGATTGTTCTTTTCACTACAATCCTAGATACGATCGTTTTATCCGTTTAGAATCTGTTCAAAACGCTGTAGATCAAGCTAAAGTTACTGCAGCTGCTATTTGTGATAAATCACCTGTTTATGACACTATTCCTTGGTTCTGGTCAGATCAATATGACATCAAATTACAAATGGTGGGTCTATCCGAAGGGTATACTGACATCGTTGTGCGCCAAGAAGAAGGAGAAGAAACCAAGTTCTCTGTTTGGTATTTTAAAGACAAAGAGTTACTAGCTGTTGATGCTGTTAACAATGCTAAGGCCTATGTTATTGGCACCAAATTCATCAAAAAACCAAGTATCGTAGACAAAGAACAATTAAAAGATCCTAGCGTGCTACTAAAGCCTGCTAATCTTTTAAAAAAGTAAAAAATTATAATTCTATTCGGAGAAGTACCCCAAATACTTCTCCGAAGATTTAACCTACAAATAAAAATCTTATGAAAGCAGTTTTTGAAAAAGTTGATGCTCAAGACGAATCTTCAATCGTTGCTTTCCAATATGCCAACGAAAATTTCGATGCTCCTTGGCATTTTCACCCAGAATTCGAGCTTACGTATATTATCGAAAGTTCTGGCACCAGATATGTAGGTAACAACATTTCATCCTACGAGAAAGGGGATCTTGTACTTCTAGGGCCTAACCTACCCCATTGCTGGAAAAATGATGTCAATACTGATGAAAAAACTAGGAGTCTAGTTATTCAATGGACGAGAGAGCTCATCGAAAACCTTCCTGATTTTAGATCAGTTCTTCAACTTTGCCGGACTGCACAACGTGGTATTCTATTCAAGAATATTGATGTCTCAACTATCGAAGAAATTCGCGAAATTATAGATAGTAAAAGCGTGCAACGCTATGTTAAATTAATCGGCTTACTACATCGATTAAGCAAGCATACTGATACCGAAATTTTAGCAGGAAGTTCGTACAAGTTCGATTTGTCTAATGATACCAATAGCCGTATCCAAAAAGTTCAGCAATACGTAAACGAAAATTATCAATCTAAAATCCGCTTGAAAGAAGTTTCTGACGAATTACACATGACAGAACAATCTTTCTCTCGTTTTTTCAGTCGAGTAATGAAACGCCCATTCTTTATATTCTTAAATGAATATAGAGTAAACAGAGCGAGCCGCCTACTTGTTGATACCGAATTACAGGTCAATGAAATTGGGTATCAATGCGGTTATGACAGTCTTCCTTTTTTCTATCAGCAATTCAAAAAGTTTAAGGGATATTCGCCTTTGGCTTTCCGTAAGATGTATAGGAGGATATAACCTGGAACATTAATATAGGGGTTACCTATCTTGCAATCTTTTTAAAACTGTGAATTTGTGAGTCCTAACTAATTTTAGTTCGTTTTTCTAGCAAATTTGTTATCATTATCATAACTTTTCGTCTATTGAATAAAATCATTCTAGTTATGAAAACATTCTTCGCTCTTTTATCGTTTACCTTAATTGCTTGCGCACAAACTCCTAAAACCCATAAAGCAGAATTAACAAAACTAGAACCTGTACAAACACATCGAAATGACGGCCTAAAAAATGCTTATTTCGCTAGTGGATGTTTTTGGTGTGTCGAAGCGATTTACGAAAGTGTAAAAGGAGTGAAAGAAGTAATTTCTGGTTATTCTGGGGGACACGTAGATAACCCAACCTACAGACAGGTTGGCTATGGTACAACGGGACACACAGAAACGGTGGAAGTACAATACGATCCAAATATTGTTTCTTTCGAAGAATTACTTACGGTTTATTATGCTTCGCAAAATCCGACCACCTATGGTCAAGCTCCTGATTTTGGTGCTGCTTACAGATCTATAATTTTTTATCAAAATAAATTAGAGGAAAAAGCTGCAGAATTGGCTAAAGCTAAAGTTGCTACTGATGGGAACTACCAAAAAGTAATTACAGAAATTAAAGCCTTTCAAAAATTTTGGCCAGCAGAAGATTATCACCAAGATTACGAAAAAAGAAACCCCAACTATCCTTATATAGTTAGGGTCTCTATTCCTCGTCTGAATCGTTTTAAAGCTAAGCATCCTGAGCTTTTAAAACCGTAATTTTATTTTCACGAATTACTATCATCAAGTAACCTTTGCGTTTTTCGATATCCCCATAGTACCAATTCTACTGTAGCGATAAAAATAAGCATATACCCTAATAACTCTGTACTCTCTTCACTTGCATCTTTTATTATACGCTTGTAATCTGTTTCTAATAGTTGCTTCCACACTTTACTTCGTCCATATAATCGCGAAAAAGCATGTAACACAAATACTCCTAGAATTAACATTTTAAAATATGAAGACTTGCTTATTTCGTCAACCTGCTTCAATGCTTGCTTTCTATTTTTAATCAAAATATAAAGAGTTGGTATAATGATAAATACAGCAAACACTTGCCACCCTTTATCAAATAAATTAGATTCGAACCAAGCATCTAGCTCTCTCACAAAAGAAAGTGCTGCAAACGAACCTAAGCCCACAAAAAAGTAGCGCATCGATTCAAATTTATAAGCTGCGAAATAAGATAGTAAGGCCACTGTAAGGATTAATAGTTCTTGGGTATGTTCTGTATTCGAACTTTCCTTAAATGATTGTGCTATCATATCCGATTCAATAACTTTGGCTATAAACAGAAAAAGTAATGCGTAAATAAAGAATCTTAAAATATTCGAAAGAGATGAATTCGTTTTCAACATCATTATAAATTCATTTAAAATTTAATCGATTGTAAATTTAGTCTATTGTATAGGTTAATTGCAATTTATTTAATTTCCTTTTCTCGTTTTCTACATATAGAAAAGCGAGAAATTAAGAGACCCCAGTACACTAGCATCCGAAACTTTAGAATATAGACCGTTTCACTGAAAGAGAAGAGACTTTTGTATATCAATACATTGGACGTTTTTGTCTAAGGTTTTTTTAATTCATCTTAAAAAATAAATTTTCTGAAATTTTTAGACTCAAAAACCCATAAGACACTATAAATAAAATATTTAACATTAATTATTATACCATTTCCTATTTGAATTTACCGAATTAAAAAGCGCCTTTTAAAATTTTACTTCAACATAAAAAAATAACGTAACTACTGCTATGCTAATTTTTTATGATTTGTAAAATTCCAAAAAATATCTTTTTCTTTTAAGGTAAATTCAAATAAGAACTGGTATTATTTCTAAAACTTAAAACTTTCGGATTGTACACCACAACAATGGTGCTACAAAAGCATGGGTTTACGAATATTCTAAAAGTATTGATAATTTACTGCCTGAAGACTAATTTTAAAACAGAGCACTATTTAGTTTTAGATAAGTTTTCTAAAAGTTCTACTTCACTTTTTATGGTATTTATTACTTCTGGTTGATCCCATATTTTATGAATGTTATCTATTTGCATAATACTATCCATGATAGCAGCTTGTTGATCCCCTCTTGCCAATGCCTCTGCATAAGGTTTATTTGAAAATGTTACCCTTGAATATAAGGGCATCCATAATTCTGGATATTGTTTAGCAAACTTATTCTCTATTTTCTTACGAAGGATAAAACTAGGGTCTGCTGTTTTAGAACTCATCTCCATAAAATTTCGGTACGAAAGCTCTGCTATAGCATCGGCATTCGGTTTCCTCTGCTCTTGGTACTCTTCGAAAATGGGCTGCCAATCATCCCCTCCTACTTCATCTATAATCCCATCTAACTGAAAAACATCTTCGAAACCAGCATTCATTCCCTGACCGTAAAATGGCACAATTGCATGCGCAGAATCCCCTATTAATGCTACTTTATTCCAATAGGTCCAAGGGTAACATTTCATGGTTACCAAAGCACTCGTTGGATTGTTAAAGAAATCTTCTAAAAGTGTTGGCATAATTTCGATAGTATCCGGAAAATGTTCTTTCCAAAATTCAGATACTTTTTCTTTCGTATCTAATACTTCAAATGCTTCTTTCTCTCCATCATGGGGCATAAACAAGGTACAAGTAAAACTACCGTCTAAATTCGGTAACGCGATTAACATGAACTTTCCTCTTGGCCAAATATGCAATGCGCTTTTATCTATTACATGCTTACCATCTTTGCCTGCTGGAATACTTAATTCTTTATACCCTGTATCTAAAAAATCTTGCGAATAATCGAAACGGCTTCTGCGTTGCATTTTGTGACGAACTCTCGAAAAAGCACCATCACAACCGAATATTACATCAAACTGATGCTCGTCCCAATCTGATTTTTCTGATTCTCCTGTATAAATTTTAGCCTCTGCTAGATTAACATCCCAGACTTTTTCGTCGAACTTAAAATCTGCTCCATTACCCTCTGCGATATCAATCATTCGTCGATTTAATATCCCTCTAGAAATACTATAAATTGCCTCCCCTTCTTTTCCGTAGGGTTGAATGTAGTCTTCTTTCCCATTTACATGAATTGCCCTATGGTACATTGGAATACCTAACTCTTTAACATTTTGCTTTACTCCTGCTCCATCCAAAGCATTCCAACCTCTAACTGACATCGCTAGATTGATAGAACGTCCACTAAATTTGATTTTTCGAATATCAGCGCGTCGATCGAAAACAGTAACCTTATGCCCTCTCTTTTTTAAATAAATAGCCCATAAAGACCCTACTAAACCACTACCAACAATTGCTATATTCTGTTGTTTCATGCGATGATGCTAACATTAAACTTTTAATACCCAAACAATTTAAATCACTAAATATCAACTATTTACAAAAACTGAATGCTTTTAAGTACAGGATATTTTCAAGTTAATTAATAATATGGAATAAAATTAAGAATGTCGAAATTAAGGATATTTTAGGGCATAATCCTTAACAGTTTCATAATATTCAACCAAAAAAAGCGCCTAAAGCGCCTTTTCTAATCTATTTATCACAACTAATGTTACAATTTAGCATACATCCCTGTAACATCATTGTACAACGATGTCAATGAATTACAAAATTCTGTAACTCTATTTATCGAAAAGCTATTTGAAAAAAACTGTGCTTTTTCTGTATTTAAATAGTCAATTTTTGCTTTAATTTCAGTGAATTTTGCTGTTATTGAAGCTGTATTTAATCCACTTGTAGAAAGCTTATTGTAAGAAGCATTAATTTCATCAAATACACTTTTCAATACTGTACCTAAAGCTGAAGTATCGCCTCCTTGACTTTTTACCAAACGAATACCTGAATAATATTCTCCCAATCTTTGAGAAAGCATACGCTGTTTACCAGAAACATTAACGGTATTGATCTTTTCGGGATCTCCACCATCTTTACCACCTTCTTTTTCTATAGCCAACACTAAAGCATGACATTTTTTTAATAAAGCATTTGAAGCTGCTAATATGGTATTTACATCTTTTGCTTTTTTAAAGATTACAACATCCATATAAGCTTTCCAAGCATCACCCTCTGCTTTAACAGCTGCTTTCACCTCACCCGAAGCTCCTTCTGAATTCTTAGACAGTTTTATGAAATTTTTATTGAATAATTCTAATCCCCCTTTGTATTCTTTATCGAATGCTGCACCTGTTGCTCCATTCAATTTTAATAAATAAACTTTAGTAATACGCTGAGAAAGCATTCGCTGCATTCCTGATATATTCGTAGCTTCTCCGTAGGTAATATCACCAAAATTGTCCATGGCACACATTGCAGAAATATTCACAAGTGTTAAAACTGCAATAATTAGTTGTTTTGCCTTCATCATAATTCCAAATTTTGAAGCAAATTTAATATATCTAACAATAAAATCATAAACTACAAATAATTGATTTAAAAACATCTAACAATTATTTATTCTGACAACTCGCATAAATGAACGATAAAAAACACTTTTCAATTGAAGAGGTAGAAAAATTTGAGAAGTACACAAAAATCAATCTGATTAACAGTATTTCTGGATTTAAATCTGCCAATCTATTAGCCACTAAAAACAAAAAAAACACTACTAACTTAGCGATATTCAATTCCGTTTGTCATTTAGGTAGTGCACCTGCAATGATTCATTTTACGCTTCGACCACATACTGTTGCCAGGCATACTTACGAGAACATACTTGAAAGTGGTTACTTTACAATTAATGCAATCACTACAAAGATTATCGAAAAAGCACACCAAACCTCTGCTAAATACAATAATGAAACTTCTGAATTCGATGCTACAAAGCTAAGTGCCATTTACCAAGATGGCTTTTTTGCTCCTTATGTTAAAGAAAGCCCAGTGCAACTCGGCTGTAAATATCTAAACACTTACAAGATCGAAGAAAATGGTTGCTTGATAGTTATTGCTGCTATAGAACATATTTATGTGACTGAAAATATGCTTAGTAAAGATGGATTTGTTGATTTAGAGAAAGGCAATATAGCGAGTATAGTAGGTTTAGATGGCTATTATAAACCGAAAAAGCTTACTCGATTTCCATATGCACGACCATAATTCACTTTTTTAAACTAATACGATCCTATTAATATTCTATACTCTTCAAACTAATTTCTATTTACCGAAGACTATTGATTTTAATATTGTATTTTTGCGCCTTTATTATTTATTTGACATTATGAGTACATTCCAAACGTTAGGGTTAGGAGAAGCCGTGTTGCAGGCAGTGGATGCCATGGGCTTTGTAACCCCTAGTGAAGTCCAAGAAAAAGCAATTCCAATCCTCCTAGAAAGCGATACTGATATCGTGGCCTTAGCGCAAACTGGAACTGGAAAAACAGCTGCTTTTGGTTTTCCTTTAATCGAAAAAATCGACGCAAACAATAGAAAAACACAAGGTTTAATCCTTTCTCCAACTCGAGAGCTGTGTTTGCAAATTGCTGCTGAAATTAAAAATTATAGCCAATTTATTCCTAGTTTACATTCTGTTGCCGTTTACGGTGGGGCTAGTATACACGATCAAGCACGACAAGTTAAGCGTGGGGCACAGATTATTGTTGCCACTCCTGGTCGTATGCAAGATATGATTAATCGCGGGTTGGTCGATATTAGCGAAATTAATTACTGTGTTTTAGATGAAGCTGATGAAATGCTGAACATGGGATTCTTCGAAGATATTAAATCTATTCTTTCGCATACGCCAAACGAAAAAAACACATGGCTGTTTTCGGCAACTATGCCTAAAGAAGTATCACAGATTGCTAAAAAATTCATGAGCAACCCTGTTGAAATCACAGTGGGAACTAAGAATTCTGCAAACAAAAACGTTAAACACGAGTACTATACCGTTGCGACTCGTGATCGCTATCCTGCATTGAAGCGCTTAGCCGATGCCAATCCAAGTATTTTCTCTGTTATCTTCTGTAGAACAAAACGTGATACACAAGCTGTAGCAGAAAAATTAATCGAAGATGGCTATAATGCTGCTGCGATTCACGGAGATCTGAGTCAAAACCAACGTGATTTGGTTATGAAAAGTTTCCGTAACCGCCAAATTCAAATGTTAGTAGCTACGGATGTTGCCGCTAGAGGAATTGACGTAAACGATATTACACACGTTATCAACTACCAACTTCCTGATGATATCGAAACGTACAATCACCGTAGTGGTCGTACAGGACGTGCCGGAAAAGAAGGAACTTCGATTGTTATTACCACTAAAAGCGATGCTAGACGTATTAAAAGTTTAGAGCGTATCCTGAAAACAACTTTCGAAAAGAAAAATGTTCCTACTGGTGAAGAAATCTGTAAAATTCAGTTATTCAACCTTGCTGAGAAAATTGAAAAAACGGAATTGAATGACGAGGTAGATCAATATCTTCCCGAGATTAATGCTCATTTAGAACATTTGTCTAAAGAAGAACTAATTAAAAAATTAGTTACAGTAGAGTTTACTCGCTTCCACGATTATTATAAAAAGATGCGTGATATTGTTCCGATGGACGATAAAGGACGTGGTGAACGTGGCGAACGCGGTTCGAATGACAATAGAGATGGTAGTACGCGTTACTTTATTAATGTTGGAGAAAAAGATGGTTTCGACTGGATGTCTTTAAAAGACTTACTTAAAGATACTCTAAACCTAGGCTCTGACGTTGTAAACCGTGTAGATGTTAAAGAAAAGTTCTCTTTCTTTAATACTCCTACAGAACATACAGATGCTGTATTAGCTGCTTTTAACGATCTTTATTTAGATGAAAGAAAAGTAAACATCGAAGTTTCTGAAAACAAAGGTCGTGGTGATCGTAGAAGAAGAAATGGTGGTGGCTCTAGATTTTCTAAAGGCGGAGGAAATAGAGGTGGAAATTACAGAGGTGGTGGAGATCGAGATCGCAACAGAAACAATTATGACAATAACAATGGCGGTGGAAGCGGTAATCGCGATCGCAGAAAACGTCGTGATCGTTACTAAAAACTTCTAGGATATAAAAAAGGTTCAAAAGCTGTTTCATTACATTTTTGAACCTTTTTTATATCAATGAAATACAATTATTGACCTTTAGATATTGAAAAATTGCAACGACTATAACCTTAACAAGTCGTTACATTTGATACCTTTAGCACATGAAGCAATTCTTATTTTTTTTATTACTATTTACGATTCAATTTTCTTCCGCTCAAAAAGGGACTATTACAGGTGTAGTTCAAAATGCTGCGGACGACAAACCTCTTGAAAATGTAAATATTTTCAATATCGAAAGTATTAAAGGAAGTATCTCTAAGGAGGATGGAACTTTCGAAATTGATGCTAAAGTAAACGATACTCTTTACTTTTCTTATTTAGGTTTTAAACCATTTAAAGCCCGTGTTACCAATGACTGGGTAAAATACGGGAATATTATTATAAAGCTTACTGAATTGGGTATCGCACTAGAAGAAGTTGTGGTATCCTCTCACGGATTAACTGGATTTGTCGAAATTGATGCCAAAAACATCCCTGTTTATACAAATTCTAACTCGTATGAGATACCCGGCTTAAATAAGCGTTACGAAGGAGGAAGTAAAGAACCTAGCGGATTTACAAAAACCGTAAATGCAGTATTCAATCCGATTACTTCTATCTACAACTTATTCAACAAAAAATCGAAACAGCTTAGGCGCTTGCGTAAGATTAAAGACGACGAACAGATTCGAAATCTACTTATTAATAAAGTAGATCGCGAAACATTAGTTGCACTGGTTGGTATCGAAAAAATTGATTTAGATGAAATTCTTTTGAATTGTAACTACTCGAAAGACTATATTGAAACTGCCAATGATCTTCAGATTCTTGATGCTATCAGTAATTGCTATGAAGAATATAAGGTATTGAATCGATAGTATCCTCATATAAAATCATTAGCTAGATAACACCTATACCCAATTTAATTATCATGAAAATCTTAGTAATTCAACAAAAAATGATTGGTGATGTATTGACCAGCAGTATACTTTTCGATGCACTAAGGAAGTCTTATGGCACTAACGTTCAACTAGACTATTTAATTAATGAACATACCTACCCTGTTGTACAAAATAACATCAATATTGATGACTATATTTTTTTTACAAAAGAACATGAAAATAGTAAAATAGCACTTTTTAAACTTGGACTGAATCTTCGAAAGAAAAAATATGATATTGTAATCGATGTCTATTGTAAGCTATCTAGCAACTTATTAAGCTTTCTTTCCAAGGCTAAAAAGAGAATTTCTTATCACAAATATTATTCTTCTTATATATACACAGATACTATTCAAAGGTTAAATAAAGGAAAGAACAAAGCTATAATTGATCGTATGCAGCTTTTATCTCCTCTAAAAAACACTTCTTCGACCACCTTAAAACCTAAAATCTATTTAACACCAAATGAAATTAATGAAGCTAAAGACTTTTTAATGTCTAACAAAATAGATTTAAATCGACCGATTTTTATGATCAGTGTTCTTGGTAGTGAACAAAAAAAAACATACCCTTTTAATTATATGGCTGAAATTATAGACTTTATTGTCATAAAAACTAATGGCCAAGTTCTTCTTAATTATATCCCTAAACAAAAAGATGAGGCCAAAGCCATATTTGATCTTTGTCAATCAAAAACTCAGACAAATATATTTTTTAACACTTACGGTAAAAGTTTACGTGCCTTTTTAGGCATAACCTCTTATTGCTCTGCTTTAATAGGTAATGAAGGTGGTGCCATAAATATGGCTAAAGCTTTAGACATACCTACTTTTTCTATATTTTCTCCTTGGATTGAGAAAGAAAGCTGGGATCTTTTTGAAAATCAGTCTAATATTAGTGTACATCTTAAAGATTTTCACCCCCAACTTTTTAAGAAATCGGGGAAAGAATTAAAAAAAATCACTTCAGAACTTTATCAAGAATTTTCCCCAAAATTATTCTCAGATAAACTTAATTGCTTTTTAGAAAACCTAGCTACAATTAGCAATAACTAAGAGCTTTTTTCAAAGCACTAATCATAAACTCACCTTGTTGTACTTTTCCTTGAACATCCAATACATTGTTTTTCATTTCTTGATATTCATCTTCTGTAAGATTACTAAGTACTTTATTTAGGTCTTTTAAATTTCCGATAGCTATTCCCAAGTTATTCTTAACAATAAATCGAGATATTGCCGCCTCCTTCCAAACTATAATAGGTAACCCACATAATAAATACAATGATGTCTTATGAGGGTTATTATAACGCAAATATTGCCCCAAAGCACCACTACACTCTTCTGTAGAAACCCCATCCCATACTAAACCAAAATCTGCTTTAATTTTAAAAGCTACTTGTTCTGAAGGAAAAGCTCCGTGATATTTAATTATACTTTTATTTTCGTCTACTTTCAAACTAGAGGCGTTATATCCCATTCCATACAAATTCATTTGAAAACAATCATTGCGCAGTAAGTCTAATTCAAATAAATAGGAATTTTTTCCGTAACTTAAACCTCCTGCGTATGCTATATCAAATTTGCCCCCCCTTTTTCTACTATCAATATTATTTTGAGGCATTTCTTTACTTACATAATCAAAGACACCTAATACAACAATTGGTGTTTTAACCCCTTTTTCTTTTAACCACTGACACATAGCACTATTATGAACAATAAGTACTGAAGAACCTTTAGTAATAGAATTTAGCTCCTTTTCTAATTTATTGTGTCTACCTTTTAAAAAACGAATATCATGAACTATAGTGATAACTTTACTTTTTTTCAGTCTAGCGATTGCCATTATATAGTTCCTAAACTTATTATTAGGATATTGTGTACACAAAATAGACTTAAAAGGTAACCTCATAAGTGCTAAAGAAATCCCAAAAACGTTTTTTATAGTACCTTTTGCAGAACTAGCAATAGACGATTGGTTAAACCCTAAGTTTTTAAAGTCTAATTGCTCTAAACTATACTCGCAATCTGTTTTAGCCTTACCAGCAGCATTAAAAATAGACCTGTAATTTCGTGAGATATAATACATCTGATTTTATTAAATATTGTTAAGCGTATTTTTCAAAACTTGTTGCAGAGATTTTCACACGAAAATATAATTATTTTATTGTTAGTTCTTATATTTTAGAGGAAGGTTTTATTGTTTGGATTAACAATACTTAGATATAAGATCTTGAGTATTTAGACAAACACATATTTCAGAAACAAATAT
>CALFUO010000158.1 GCA_937929895.1 uncultured Aquimarina sp. | reverse complement strand
ATATTGAAGCATAAATAGCATTACCCATAACACCATACACTGTATTGTTAAAGCTTATAAAGTCATCAATTTCTTTAGTTTGTATAGTGTTCCAATTAGATATTTGTAATAAATTATCATTAACGTTAGCTTGTTTAATCTCATTGTTACCAAGGATTGTAAAAACGGAGTTTTCTAATGTTGTTACGGCTTTAATTCTTTCGAAAGTTCCAGAGGCAGATGCTGGAAATTTTATGGTTTCTTTAAAATTATTTAGGCTTAACGAATATTCTACTATCCCAAAATCCGTAGCAATAAACACGATATCGTTATTCCTGTGAAAGTTGTTTATTCTGAAGGGGTTTCCAGGAATATCTGTTTGTATGGTAATATCTGCTAAGGTTCTTACAGCTTTAGTTCTTTCATTTATTATTTGTAACAACCCATTTTCATAGCCGATAAATACTAGAGCTTCTTCTTTAGCTATGAATATAGTTGAAATTTGATCCCCGCTAAGACCTTCTGTTGTAGTGAAAATTTCATTCTGATCTGTGTTTATATCGTGTATATAAACACTATTAGATGTCGCTACATAAATTTTTTGATCTGCAGTTTTAATAGTCTTTACTTCGTTGAAAGAAAAGTGAGACTTCCATTGTCCATCAGAACTCTGTGAGAGTAGATTTGAAATAGAAAAAAGTAATGATATAATAAAAAATGCCTTAGTCATTGAATTCATAAAATAAATTAAACAGCTTTCTTCATAGCTAAAATATAGCCAAAGTGTATTCCTTCGTGAAAGTTATTAAATTGAAAAACATCTTCTATCGTTTTTAATTCAAAACCTGTACTTGTCAAATAAGGTGTAGATGGTGATTTTAGATTGCCTTCGTTTAAATCTTTTTCTGTAGATTTTATAGTAGATAAGAGAATTTCTTTTAGGTCTTTTAAATCATTCTCTGTAGCTGCTTTAGTGAAAACACTACCTTTTTTATACAACTCGATCCATTCATTAGAAACAATCATTTGCATACCACTCAATTTGTAGACCAATAATTGTTGAGTTACTACTATATGTGCAAAATTCCAGAATAAACTATTTTTAAACCCATTCGGAACTGTATTTAGTTGCTCTAAAGAAAGGCTATTTAATACTTTTAAATGCAAAATTCTACTTGTTCTAGTGATTTCAAGAGCTCGTTGTAGTTGATCCATAGTTTATAAATTTCATTTCAAAAATATGCTTTTCATTGGGATTTAGCTTTCCTTTGTAAAAAAAATAGATGCTGTTGATATCCTATTTTGTGTTAAAATAGGTTTTCTATTAGACATTAATAAGACGAAAAAATGATAAAAAAAGTATATCACTTAAACAGATGCTCTACGTGTAAGCGTATTATAAAAGAATTAGATCTTATAGGAAAAGGTTTTGAGCTACAGAATGTTAAAGAAAAAGCTATTAGTGAAGCTGAGCTTGATGTTTTGTATAAAGAGAGTGGAAGTTATGAAGCACTTTTTAACCGTCGTTCTGTTTTATATAGAGAGAGAAAATTAAAGGAACAAGTATTAACAGAGGAGGATTATAAGGCTTTAATGCTAGAACATTATTCTTTTATAAAAAGACCAATAATTCAGGTAGAGAATACCTTTTTTATTGGCAACTCAAAAAAAACCATTGAATTGGCTAAAGAAAAAGCAAATAATTTATCATAATAATGAGTAAAAGAACTCTTGCTTTAATTGCTGCCACTTTGGTAGCATTTTTTTATGCTGTTAATTTTAGTGTTGCAAAAAGTGTCATGCCACACTATGTTCAGCCTTTTGGTTTTATTGTGTTTAGAGTTACAGGAGCTGCAATTTTATTTTGGGCAATTGGTTTTTTAGGTCCTAAAGAGAAGATTCGAAAAGAGCATTATATACATATAGTATTAGGTGCGTTTTTTGGGATGGCATTTAATATGCTTTCTTTCTTTTATGGATTGAATCTAACAACCCCTATAAATGCTTCTGTAATCATGATTAGTTCTCCAATGATTACTTTATTATTAGCAACATTGTTCTTTAAAGAAAAACTATCCTTAGTTCGTATTTTAGGTTTGATAATTGGTTTTGCAGGGACTTTATTAATTATACTTTATGGTAAAGGAGATAGTTCACGAGCTCCTAATCCAGCATTGGGTAATTTTTTTATGTTTTTCAATGCCTTATTTTTTTCAGGTTACTTAATAGTTGCAAAAAAAATGACACAGTATTACCATCCATTTACTTTTATAAAATGGATGTACACAATTGGTATTATAGTTGTTTTACCTTTTGGTTTAGGTCAAGTGATGCAAATGGATTTTCAAGAATTACCCATGTCTGCATATTTGAGTATATCTTATGTTGTTGTCTTTGTAACTTTCGGAACGTATCTTTTGAACATCTTTGCAATAAAAATTTTAAAACCTACGACAGTAGCAGCGTTCATTTATATACAGCCTTTTCTAGCAACTTTAATCGCAGTAGTAGGAGGTACAGATAAGATGGACTTTGTAAAAATACTCGCAGCAATTTTTATATTCTCAGGGATATATTTGATTAGTAAGAAACCGAAACATACGCGATCTATTAAGTAGTTTTTTTTTAGTTGCCAAACCAGTCTGTTTTAGATATTATATCTATATTCTCGGGCTTAATTCCTTCAGTTCTGGTTTCTTCTTTTGTGAAGAAATGAAAGTCTTTGGTTCTATTACGTTCAAAGAATTTTGTTGCTACCTCTAGAGGTAAGCTAGTAAGCTTTCTTTCTTTTAGGTCGATCCATGCACCTAGCATTTCACCTCTCGCAAAATTGTTTCCATCTTTGTCATAGAAATTGTGACGAATCTTATAGAAAACCCCATTTTTACTAGCGCCTAGAAGTTCTTGACTAATGTATATGGGTGCTCCAAGAAAAACTTCTTTAAAATAATGAATATCTTCTTTTAAAGCTACTGGGCCAACCATCATTTTTTTAAAATCAGCAAATGTAAAACCTAAGGATTGTGCATATTCTACTCGAGTAGCACTCATTAAGGCAATATAACTCGCATTCGCAAGGTGACCATTTGCATCAAGATCATTCCATCGAACTTTAACTTTGTGTAAGAACATAGATATTTATTTTATTTAAATTTAATAATATTTTTCGGTTCACTAGTATCCGAAAGTTTTAAGTTTTAGAAACATTGGTGTCCGATTAAAATTTTCTGAAAATCTGACAAGGCTTTTAAAGATTGACTTTAAGATAGTTTTTGAAATTCAAAAGCATGCTTTCGATTTATATCAAACAAATCATGTTTGTGTTTAAAACAAACAATAAAAATGATTTGTTTTCAGTGTGTTATGGACACAATCTTGATTCCTATTTCTTGAAGCGAAGCGATCTTGAATCTTTATCGGACACTAATGTTTTAGAAATGATAATTAATATTACGTGTTTTATTTAAAGTGGTTTATGAATTTTTGATGCTAAAAATTTCAGAAAATATCTTTTCTAAGATGAATTGAAAAATTCTTAGATAAAAATGTACAATGTATTGATATATAAAAGTCTATTCTCTTTCAGTGAAACGGTCTATATTCTAAAGTTTCGGATGCTAGTGTTTTCTGTTATATTAAATTTTGTGATGTAAACCTTAATTCTATTAAAACTACTATATTCGGCAGTAGTCAATATTGAAAATATGAATTTAACTCATCATAAAAACTTAAAATTAATTCCCAATCTGACACCATTACGGTTTTTGTTAGCTTCGTTTGTAGTGTTATTTCACATTCCACAATTTTTTGCTAATAGGAGTTTTCCGTATTACGATGATTTGCCTTTGTTTCACAGGGGGACAGAGGCTGTATATATGTTTTTTTCTCTAAGTGGATTTTTAATTATTAGACAGTTATTTTTTGAAAAAAGTCGTACAGGAACAGTAGATTTAAGGTTATTTTATTATAGAAGAATTTTACGAATTTTCCCACTGTATTACTTAGTACTAATATTTGGTTTTTTATACTATCGATTTATAATTCCATCATTAGGTTTTGAATATGAAAACAGTTATGATCTGCTAGAGGGAGTATTACTTTCAATCACCTTTTTTTCAAATATCTTTGCTACTTATTCGCCAGGTGGAATATTAGAAATTCTATGGTCGATAGCTATTGAAGAGCAATTTTATTTGTTAATAGCCCCTTTGTTTTTTTTAGTGAAATCTAAAAGGTTAAGTGTTTTCATGTTGGTCTTTACAATTATTTCCTTTAGTCTGTATTTTTCAGAGTTCATTAATTTCCTGAAAAAATATCAAATGTCATTTTACTTTTTTTCGTTTAGTGGTTTTTGTTCGATAATGCTAAATAATGATAGAGTAGTTTCTTTTGTAAGAAATTTAAAATGGATTGTTTTGTTATTGTGGCTAACTCTATTTTTTACGAATAGTTTTAATACTTTCCTATCACCAATTTGTTATCACTTTTTTTGTATGGTGCTATTTGGTGTGTTTTTAATGGTGCTGTCATTGCGAAGTTTTACGTTACTGGATAATAAAACTCTTAACCACTTAGGTAAAATTTCATATGGTATTTATATGTATCATCCAATTGTTATGCAATTTATTGGTTTGGTCTATATGAAGTTGATAACGAAGTTAGCATTAGCAGATATTTTGGTTGTAATTTTAGTAAACATTTTCGTCTTTGCTGGAACAATTTTTATTTCCCATTTATCATATAAGTATTACGAGGATTATTTTTTAAATAAAAAAGCAAAAACCAACAAGGTGTCTAATTAGTATATTTACCTTCAAATTACACCACACCCTATGATTCAGTCGATGACAGGCTTCGGGAAAGCCACCAAGCAATTAGAAGATAAAAAGATTTCTATAGAACTAAAATCCTTGAATAGTAAGAATTTAGATTTAAATGCTCGTATGCCTAATCAGTATCGAGAAAAAGAAATCTTACTTCGTAATTTAATAGCTAAAAGTTTAGTTCGAGGTAAGGTAGATTTCAATTTACAAGTAGATATTACAGGAGTTGTTTCTTCTACTGCTATCAATAAAGAAGTAGTAAAGACCTACGTAGACCAATTAAGTCAAATAGGGAAAGCTACAGAAGGAGAGTTGCTTAATATTGCTATGAGACTTCCGGATACAATTAGTTCTGTGAAAGAGGAAATAGAGGACGAAGAGTTTTTACTTATCGAAGACTTATTGAAAGATGCCTTGATTGATTTAAATAAACATAGGTCAGACGAAGGAAATGTTTTAGAACAAGACTTTAGGTTACGAATTCAAAATATATCAAGACTTTTAGAAAAGGTAATCGCTATTGATCCAGAGAGAGTAGAAGGAATAAAAAGCCGTATACAAAAAAATATTTCTGATTTAAGAGAAAAAGTAGACGAAAATCGCTTCGAGCAAGAATTGATTTATTACATAGAAAAACTAGATATTACAGAAGAAAAAGTACGATTAAAGAATCACTTAGAATATTTTATCGAGAATTTGAATTCAACAGATTCTAATGGTAAAAAACTAGGGTTTATATCTCAAGAAATTGGACGTGAAATTAATACCATAGGAAGCAAATCTAATTTTGCTGCAATGCAACAGTTGGTTGTACAAATGAAGGATGAATTGGAGAAAATAAAAGAACAACTTTTAAATGTACTGTAATGAATCATAGAAAGCTATTTGTGTTTTCTGCGCCTTCAGGTAGTGGTAAAACAACCATTGTAAAGCATTTACTGAATGAAACTAATCTGCCATTGTCGTTTTCAATTTCGGCGACTTCTAGAGCCCCTAGAGAAGAAGAGGTAGATGGGAAAGATTATCATTTTCTTTCTGTAGAAGATTTTAAAATGAGAATAGAAGTAGGGGCATTTTTGGAATATGAAGAAGTGTACGCCAATAATTTCTATGGTACATTGAAAAGCGAGGTAGAGCGTATTTGGAATGAAGGAAAGGCTGTTTTATTTGATATTGATGTCGTAGGCGGTTTGAATATAATGCAACAATTTCCTGAAGAAACTCTAGGGGTTTTTGTGCAACCACCAAGTAAGGAAGAGTTAGAAAATAGACTTCGAGGAAGAGGAACCGAATCAGAAGAAAAAATAGAAATGCGTTTGGGTAAAGCAGACGAAGAGTTAGCAAGGTCTTCTGAGTTCGATGCAATAATTACAAATGATAATCTTAAGATAGCCAAAGAAGAAGCTTATCAATTAGTAAAGAAATTTTTAGAACTATAGTAATGCGTAAAATTGGATTATACTTCGGTACATTCAACCCAATCCATATGGGGCATTTGACGATTGCTAACCATATGGTCGAATTTACAGAATTAGATGAGGTATGGATGGTAGTAACACCACATAACCCATTTAAGAAAAAGAGTAGCTTATTGCATAATCATGATCGTTACGAAATGGTTCGTTTAGCGACACAAGACTATGATAATATTCAGCCTTCTGATATCGAGTTTCATTTACCACAACCTAATTATACCGCAGAGACTATAGCTCATTTATTTGAACGTTATTCTAATTACGATTTCTCCTTGATTATGGGGATGGATAATCTAAAGAGTCTTCATAAATGGAAAAATTATGAATTTATTCTCGAATACTGTAGTATCTATGTATACCCAAGAATTTCGGATGGCGAAATCCCGGAACAGTTTAAAGAAAATCTTCGAATAGGTGTTGTAGATGGTCCTATAATGGAAATTTCATCAACCTTTATCCGTAATGCTATTAAGGGTAATAAAGGAATTCGTCCCTTGTTACATAAAAAAGTGTGGGAATTTATTTACAAAATGAATTTCTATAAATAACGCTATATAAGTAATTAGTTTTTAAATTCACAGCAGAACCTATAAAGTTGTGAATACTAAGCTTCAAATAAATCAGTTATTCCTTTTTATCACAGTTACTTTTGTTTTAGGCGTGATTTTAAAGCCTTTCTCAAATCATTTTATATTGTATGGGGTTAGTTTGACTCTACTGATAGCAGTTGCTATTAAACCTAAACGAGTTACAATTATATGTATTGGATTGTTGTTTTTCGTTTTAGGCAATCTTCGAAAGAATATTCAAATAAATAGTATTCAGTCTGATATTGGTGGTATAGAAGCAGGTTACCAACCGATCAGTTTTGTAGTGTTAAAAAAGTTATATGCCTTTGGCGAAACAACGGTTTTCGAAGCTTCACTAAAAACAACAACTCGAGTTAAATTAGGAGCATTACTATATTTCCCAAACAAATTAGGTGAATTAAATCCAAGACAGGAATATGTTACCTATCAAAAAATAAAACTATTAAAACCTAAGCAAGCTCCTTATCCAGATCAGTATTTTCATTATTTATGGTCAAAGCACATTACTCATAAAGTTTATTTAGATCAGCCTCCAAAATTAAGGAAGGAAATAGCGTTTTCATTAAGAAGTTGGTTGATTCAAAAACGATTAGTGACCGCCAATAATGTTGAGAAATATGCATGGTCCCCAAAAGTGTTAAGTTTCTTAAAGTCTTTTATCTTAGGAGAGCGATCTGGGATTTCAAAAGAGCTTATTCGAGTCTTTCGAAATACGGGATTAATGCACGTATTGTCCATTTCAGGGTTGCATATAGGAATGCTTTATCTAATATTGATCATTGTTTTTCGACGAGTTTTGTATTTACACGAGCAAAGATGGATAAAGTCAATTTTTATTTTATCTCTTTTGTGGGGTTACGTCCTTTTTATAGGAGCTCCAATATCAGCAATTAGAGCAGCAAGTATGTTTTCTTTATTTGACCTGAGTAAAAAGCTGTATCGAAAACAGCATTTGTTAGATATACTTTTTGTTTTCATTTTTGTTGTTGTTTTACTAGATCCTTTAGTAATCGAAAACCTAAGTTTTCAATTAAGTATTACAGCAGTCTTTTTTATCATTGCAGGCATGCACTTTTGGACCCAGTGGTGGACACCATCCCATTTCTTTACTAAAACATTATGGCAAATATTAGGAGTAACATTGTTTGCTCAATTGGGGTTACTACCCTTATTGATTCATTATTTCCACCAGTTTCCTTTATTATTTCTGGTCGCTAATATCCCAGTCTTATTAGTTATGCCAATAATATTTGTTTCTTCCTTGCTGATTGTTGTATGGTGTCAGTTTTCATTTCGTTTCGAATCTGTTTTTAATATTTATGACACATTGATTTCTGTATTAATAGATTATATCACTTGGGTCGCAGATTTCGAAGGAACTGTTTTGAAAGAATTACAAATTAATACTACAGGGCTAATTGTTACATATCTATTAGTCCTTTTGGTGCTCATTCAAGTTTTTCGTCAAAAGTTTAAGTATTGGTATATAATTCTTGTCATAAATCTATTTTTAGGATATGCTATAATTAATACTTTAAAAAGCAGAAGAATTAAAGAACTCTGGGTTTTAGAAGAAAAGAAAAAAGTATTTATTGCGGATAGAAGTGGAAGAAAATTAGAGATTTATACAAATTCGGATGAAGCTGCAGAGGATTCGTATATCATGAAATTTTGGACAGAAACTGTTGACTTTAATTTTGTGAATTATAAAGTGCTTCAGAATGTATATTACTTAAAGGATAATTGTAATCTTAGAATTATAGATAATGAGTTTGTACTTATTGAAGAAGGAGACTATTGTATTATTTTAGGTAATCCTAAACTGAATTTTGATCGTTTATTACAACAAAAACCGAGTATGATATTATTTTCCTCTGATATGTATTGGAATCAAAAAGAAAAATATAAAAGGTCTTGTATTCAAAATAAAATACCTTATTGGGATTTGAAAAAAGAAGGAGGAGTAAACTTATTGAACTTATAAAGTATCTTTGCGCAAAAATCAGACTATGGAATTCTCTTACATCGGTTACACATTCACTGTAGCGCCTCTTCAGCCAGCTAGTGAAATTTTGATTGCAGAATTAGCAGAACTAGGGTTCGAAAGTTTTGTAGAAACAGAAGAGGGGATAGAGGCTTATATCCAAGAGAAGGATTGGAAAGAAGATATTTTAAACGATGTTTTTATTTTAAGTAATCAAACTTTTAAGATTTCGTATACTTTTAAAAACATAGAACAGGTTAACTGGAATAAAGAGTGGGAAAGTAATTTCCAACCTATAACAGTAGATGATATCTGTACTGTAAGAGCACCGTTTCACGAACTGCCTACCACAACATATGATATTGTAATAGAACCTAAGATGTCTTTCGGAACAGGTCACCATGCTACAACACATATGATGATTCAGCATTTGTTAGAATTAGATTTAAAGGGTAAAAACGTTCTTGATATGGGATGTGGTACAGCAGTTTTAGGTATTCTGGCTGAAAAAAGAGGTGCTAAATCCGTTGACGCCATAGATATTGATAATTGGTGTTATTTAAATAGTGTAGAGAATGCTGATAGAAACGATTGTAAAGTGATTTCGGTTTTCGAAGGAGGAGCAGAGCTTTTAGTAAACCAAACCTATGATATAATTATAGCCAATATCAATCGAAATATTTTGTTACAAGATATGCAAGCTTATACGGCGCGATTATCAGATAAAGGGACGTTGTTGTTAAGTGGCTTCTATGAAGCAGATATTGATGTTTTAGATCAAGAGGTTAAAAAATCAGGTTTGACTTTGTCTAATAAAAAAGTTAAAAATAAGTGGGTGGGGCTTCGCTATCAATTTTAATTTCTAATTTTATATTATTCTAAATAACAATACTATGAATCCAGAAGTATTAGAGTCACAAGAAATAGATACTGAACTTAATAAAGAGAATCAGATTGTTTTATTCAATGACGACGTTAACACTTTCGATTATGTAATAGATACATTGATCAAAGTATGCGAACACGATCCGATTCAAGCAGAGCAATGTGCAATGTTGGTTCATTATACAGGTAAGGCAGGTGTGAAAACAGGAGAATACAAAGAATTGGTGCCAAGATGTTCTGCTCTTTTAGATGCAGGGCTTAGTGCAGAAATTCATTAATCCCATCAGCTTTAAATTCTAAAGGGCAAACTACATTAGTAAATCTTGATGTTAATGTTTGCGCTTTAACGAAAAATAATCTCTGTACATCGTTTTTTAGAGCTGTACTAAGAGGGAGGATAATACTTTCTTAACAAGATTTAGTATTATTGCACATTAAATAAACACTACATAGCATGAAACGAATTTTATTATTTGTTCTAAGTTTCATAACAACATTACCCGTGCTTGCACAAAGCGTAAAGACAAAAAAAGCAGACGCTCTTTACGATAAACTTTCCTACCTAAAAGCGGCCGAGCTCTATGCAAAAGAAGTAGAAAAGGGGAATGATGATCCTAAGTTCTTACGTCGTATTGGAGATGCATTTTATTACAATGCTAAAATGGAAGAAGCGGTAGTTTGGTATGAAAAATTATCGAAAAAGCAAGGCGATAAAATGGATGTACAGTACATGTTCAGATATGCACATGCCTTGCAAGGAGTCCAAAGACCTATTGAAGCGGGAAAATGGATGACAAAATTCTCTGATGCCGTACAAAATGATGATATTTTAAAAAAGAACTTTACCAGAGCTTCTATTGAAGAGGTAACACAAAAGAAGTTAAATTTCGAATTATATAATTTACCAATAAATACTAGTTTTTCAGAGTTTGGTTCTGCAATTTATGCGGATCGTTTAGTGTTTACTTCGGATCGTCCAAAAAGTAAAATCGATAAAGAATTAAACCCATGGACACAAACTCCTTATTCTAACATGTGGTTTGGTAAGATACAACCTAATAGAAAGGATGTTTTCGATGCTAAATTGTTTGCAAAGAAAGCTACTACAAATGTAAATGAGTCAACACCAGCATTTACCAAGAATTTACGTACCATGTATTTTACAAGAAACAATTTTGTTTTTCGTAAAAAATCGGACAAAGAAGGTACAGTAAGATTGAAGTTGTATAAAGCCGAGGCTGAGGTTAAGGATAGAGAGATAAGTTGGAAGGCTATTAAAGAATTGCCATTCAATAGTAATGAGTATTCCGTAGGTCATCCAGCTTTAACAAAAGATGGAAAGAAGTTGTTTTTCGCTTCAGATATGCCAGGGACTACAGGTTTAAGTGATTTGTATTATGTAGATATTAATAATGATGGGTCATTCTCAGAGCCTAAAAATATAGGTAAGAAAGTGAATACTGAAGCTCGTGAAACGATGCCTGTGTTTAAAGGGGATACTCTTTACTATGCAACGGATGGTCGTGTCGGATTTGGTGGTTTAGATATTTTCTATACTGTAATGAATAAGAATGGTAAATTTTCAACACCAGAAAATGCAGGTGCTCCTTTTAATAGTGTACACGATGATTTTGGATTGGTGTTTAGTGAAGATCGAAAAACAGGATTTTTAACCTCAAATCGTGACGGAGGTAAAGGAGCTGATGATATCTATGCATTTGCAGAAATTCCGCCACCACCATGTGTGCAACGAGTTAAAGGAACTGTTATAAATAAATTGAATGGACAACGTATCGCCAATGCGAAATTACAATTAAGAGATTCTATAGGTAAAGTATTGAAAAATGTTGTTACTAACTCAAATGGAGAATATGATTTTGCTATTCGAATGCATTGTTCTAAAAAGGTGCGTATAGATGCCGCTAAAAAAGGATATTCTAATGTTAGAAAATATGTAACTACGGAGGATACAACAGGAGAGACATTTGTGCCTATTGCATTAGAGCCAAATGATAAGCTGATTAAAATTGAAAAAGGGATTGTTAAGCTAGATTTAGATATTATTTATTTTGATTTCGATAAAGACAATATAAGACCAGATGCCGCAGCAGAATTGGATAAGATCGTTGCAATTATGAATAAATATCCTAAGATGGAGATTAAAATAGAATCACATACAGATTCTAGAGCACCTTATGATTATAATATAGATTTGTCAGATAGACGCGCTAAAAGTACACGTAAATATATTCTTTCCGAAGGTATCCAAAAACACCGTATTAGAAGTGCTATCGGTTATGGAGAATCACGTTTAGTAAACGAGTGTAGTGATGGGGTTAAATGTTCTGAAGAAGCACATCAATTAAATAGACGATCTGAATTTATTGTACTTAGATTCTAATAAGGCTATCAAAAATAGACATAGAAATGGAGATTATTTTGTTTGAAATAATCTCCATTTTATTTTTGTAAAAATATTGCAGATTGAAATATATTTTTATAATTTTGCCTACTCTAAAGAAAAGATATAGACATGAAACAAGGTATTCATCCAGATAGTTATAGATTAGTTGCATTTAAAGATATGTCTAACGACGACGTATTCATTACTAAATCTACAGTAAATAGTAAAGAAACTATTGATGTTGACGGTGTAGAGTATCCATTAGTGAAAATGGAAATCTCTAGAACTTCTCATCCTTACTATACAGGTAAGTCGAAGTTAGTAGATACTGCTGGACGTATCGATAAATTCAAAAATAAATACGCAAAATTCAAGAAATAATTTTAGCGTTTCAACTTATTATAAAAGCCTCGATTTTCGAGGCTTTTTTTATGCCTTTACATGAAAAGAAGTTAAATTCACTTAAAAATTTTCAAGATGAATTACATTTTGTTTGACGGTCCATATCGCGATGCATTATTACCATTTACCTATACAAGACCAATAGCCGACATTAGAGTTGGAATTCTAACTATACGAGAAAAATGGGAAAAATATTTAGGGTTAACTACTTCTACTGTAACAGAAGAGTACCTTTCTGTAAAATGGCCAATGGTAGAGTTAGAGATGAATGTATTTATAATAGGTAATGCATTACCAACAATTAGTTTAGTACAGGCGATAAAAGAATTAGAATTGAATCAAGCAATTTATACAGGAGAAGAGTTAATCGCTTTTTGTGTTGCTGAAGGCGAAGAACCAAATTTAAATTCTTTTAAGAAAATAGAGTTGGAAGTTGAATTGGTAAAGCATACTTGGGATATTTTTAAGAAAAACGGCCCTGAGATTCAACAAGATTTTAAACTACTAACAGAAGATCAAATTAGTAACCCTATATCAGAAACGAATAGAGTGATCGGAGGTGGAAAAGTGTTTTTAGAAGAAGGAGCTTCTGCAGAGTGTGCTATTTTCAATACGAAAGCAGGA
>CALFUO010000157.1 GCA_937929895.1 uncultured Aquimarina sp. | reverse complement strand
ATCGAAATTGGATCTTGGATTGGTCTTGCTGCAATGACGAAAAGTGAAATCACTATAAAAAATGTGAGTTGGGAAAATCTTGGTATAATCCCTGCTACATTCAGGAAATTAGGTATAACTATAGAGCAAAGAGGAGATGATATGTTTATCCCTTCTCACAAAGATGGTTACCAAATTCAAAGTTTTATAGACGGATCTTTTATGACTATTTCCGATGCTCCTTGGCCTGGTTTCACCCCCGATCTATTAAGTATTATATTAGTAGTTGCTACCCAAGCCAAAGGAGAAGTGCTTATTCACCAAAAGATGTTCGAGAGCCGTTTGTTCTTTGTAGATAAGTTAATCGATATGGGCGCCAAGATTATTTTATGCGACCCACATAGAGCTACAGTAATCGGTCACGAGTTTAAATCTACCTTAAAAGCTACAACAATGGTATCGCCTGATATTAGAGCTGGTATATCTTTATTAATAGCCGCCCTAAGCGCTAAAGGAACATCAACTATTCATAATATCGAACAAATCGATCGTGGTTATGAGAATATTGATAGTAGATTAAGAGCTATAGGAGCAAAAATAATTCGTATTTCATAACCAAAAAATCAAATAAAAATACTATAATCGTATTAGAAAACAAACAATAACGTTTTCGTAATGAATTTTAGGATATTCCTTATATAAAAACAAGAATACATAATTTATCTAGAAAATGAAACGACTTATTACAATCGTACTCTTACTATTCTTTATTAATAATTCTTTCAGTCAAGTTAAGCTATTAAAAGAAGCTGAAAAAGCATATTTCACTAAAAAATGGAAGAAGATGCCTGGGTTTTTACAACAAGTAGAAAAAAATAGTTTCGACGACCTAAAACCTTATCAGTTATTACAATTTTACTTTTTCAATGGTATGTTTCTAGCAAACATTAACCCAACCAACATGGGACAACAAAAAAAGTCTATTGGGTTCTTTGAAAAATCACAAAAGTTAATGAAGGAGACTAAAAACTATGCCTACAGTAAAGAAATTAAGGCTGAAATGCGGAAAGTAAGTAACAATATTAGATCTACCGCAGTTCTTAAAACAAAAAATAAAGAGTATGCTTCTAGTGCTGGGTTATTTAATTTTCTTTATGATAAGAATAAAAAAGATACCGTTGCTCTCTACAACGCAGCTTTAAATTTCTATAATGCAGAAAAGTCACAACAAGCTATTGGAAAATTTAATCAATTGATAAAACTTGGTTACACTGGTAAAGGAAAACAATATTTTGCAACAAACACAAAGACTGGTACTGTTGACTTAGTTGCATCTAAATCAGACTTAGATGCACTTATTAGTCAAGGTAGATACAAAGACCCACAAGTAAAAGATAAACCTTCTTTGGCACCTATCATTGTTGCTACTTTAGAAAAGTTGTATACCGATAGTGGGCAAACAGATAAAATAGAAAGTCTTTATAAAAAAGCTTTAAACAAATACCCAAACGAAACTCAATTCAAACAAATAAAAGCAAATCAATTTTTCGAAAATGCTATAAAACTAACTAAAGAAGGAAATAGTGCCAGTGCTCTTATAGAATATGAAAAAGCATTGGTGATTAATCCCGATTTTCCAGAAGCTAATTTGAATATCGCTGCTATCTTATTAAACAAAGACAATGATATAGTAAAACAAATGAACTCGTTAACTACATCTCCAAGTGACAAAATTAAATACAAGCAACTAGTTGAAGATAGAAATACGAACTTTAACAAAGCTATTCCTTATTTAGAAAAATATCATAAATTAAAACCAGAAAACAAGCAAATAGGTAATACGCTTTTAACTCTTTATAAAAGCACTAAAAGCCCCAAAGCAGCTAGTTTCGAAGCTTTATTAAACAAATAGTTTAATAAAAATAATTTTATACAAAAAGGTCATTGAAATAGTATTTCAATGACCTTTTTATGCTTTTTAACTGAAATAGTACTTTTTACTGATTAATACCGCTACTCTTCTTCACTTGCTTCAAAAAAGCTAAAAACAGATCCTCCATATTTCTTTAAGTAACTAAACCTAGGATGATCTTCTAACGAGGTATGTTTCGAATGTTCTATTACTAAAAGTCCTTCTTCATTCAATAAATTATTTTTAAAAACTAAGTCTGCTATCTTTTCAAAATCAATGGTTTCAAAATCGTATGGCGGATCTGCAAAAATAATATCATAAGACTGCTTTACTTTTTCGAGATAAGTATACACATCACTCTTGATAACATCAATTGGGAAATCGAATTCTTTAGATGTTTTATCTACAAATTTCACACAATTATAATTACCATCTACGCTTGTAATTTGTCGAGAACCCCTAGAAGCAAATTCGTAACTTATATTTCCTGTTCCCGTAAAAAGATCTAAAACAGACAACCCACTAAAGTAATAATAGTTATTTAGAATATTGAATAACCCCTCTTTAGCAATATCAGTCGTTGGTCTTACTGGTAATTTTTTAGGAGCTGAAATTCTCCTTGCTTTATGTGTTCCCGAAATAATTCTCATGATTGTAAATTAGCTAAATGCACAAAGTTTTTAGGTATCGAAGCCGGTATTTTTATATCGTATATATATGGTTCGATAAAACTAAGTGTATCTTCATTTATAGCGTTTAACAAGTATAATGTCTCTTTAGTAGAGTTTAAATTTAATTGTTCGAAGGCAAATAACAAATAATATAAAAAGTCCCCTGTAGTCTCGTACGGAAAAGTATTACAAAACAGTAATTGCTGTCCATTTAAGACCAATACATAAAAAAAATCCTCGTAACTATAAATAAAGATTCTATGACTAAGACTTTGCTTATATTCTTTCGAAATATGATTTAGAAGAACACTACTTAAGTGATTAAATTGAGTAATATCGTAATATTCCTCTAGCTTCGTTTTTATAACCTCTGGAATAGAAAAAACAATTTCATTTTGTAAAACATTAGTATGAAATAACTGATCAGAGGCTAATGGTTTCACATTATATTTCAAGTAATTTTCCTTTTGTTCTTCCTGAAAAATCTCTTGAGGAACAACACTGAAAATATAATCCGAATAAGTAATCGTTACTTTTCTGAAGTTCTGCTGTAGCACCTCATGTTTAATAATAAAATCGGATAACACCTCTAATAATTCTTTTTCACTCTTTCTACTATCAAATCGAAATGCTAGAGCATCGCTATTTAATTGTTGAGAAGAAATAAAAAAAGAAAATCCATTCAAACTTAATTGAATGGACAAACTCGAATTTATTTGTGGTAATTCTTTGAAACTATTAGTTATCATAAGATACTGGCCAGTTACCATTAGTATTGATCTCATCTAAAGATCCAACACTAATTTCGTTACCGTTAATTTCCCCTAAAGACTCTGCTTTATCTTCTTGTTCGATATAATTAGGGTCTTGATCGAAAAGTATGTCTTTCTTTAATACTCTAGCTTGAAAAACTGGGTATAAAATTTCGTTTCTTTCGATTACATTAGTCTTCATCCCTATCTTAACTTCTCTATCTGCAACATTGATAACTTCTAGTTTCCTATAATCAATATCTCTAAACAAAGAATCTTTAATTGATTCGTAACCTAAAACATCAACTACTACCGTATCTATAGATTTATCAATTTTTAAAACCTTATCAAAACGAGTAAAACTAGAATCTCTTTGCTGTGTAATGGTAAACTTTGCAGTATCAATAAATTTAGCTAGATTTTCGTACGAATTAGCAAACTTACCCGTAACTGTTCTATGGGCTACTTGTGCTGTTCTAATTTGTTTTAATTTATCAATTGCTTCTGCAAATCTTTCTTTTTTAGTTTTTTGGAATTCTACAGAGCTATATACTGAATCGTATACCTTGAATCCTAAAAAGGCAATTACAACCCATAATACAAGCTGAATAATATATTTCATTCTAGTTAGTGTTAATTGTTTTAGACAAAAACAAATCTACAATTTTTTTTTAATCGTAAAAGGACTAGAGATTTTTTTATAAAAATGTAATATTGCTTTAAAATTTGCCCTTTTGAAACCTTCTCAATTTAAAGATTTACTAGTATCAAAGTTTAAACATTCGCCTACTTACGAACAAGAAGTCTGTTTACATGCTTTATCTGAATATATCATAGAGAAGAATGACAATCTGGTTTTTTTACTAAAGGGATATGCTGGTACTGGTAAAACAACATTGGTTGGTACTTTTGTATCACAGTTATGGAATTTACATTTTAAATATGTCTTATTAGCCCCTACTGGGCGTGCGGCAAAGGTCATTGCTAACTATTCTGGAAAACAAGCACAAACCATCCATAGACATATTTATTATCCTAAAAAGACATCTGGAGGAGGAGTTTCTTTTACTCTTAAAAAAAATAAGTTTAGAAATACTGTATTTATCGTAGACGAAGCTTCTATGGTCCCTGATATTCCATCTGATTCTAAACTATTCGAAAATGGCTCTCTTTTAAATGATTTACTTTCTTACGTTTATTCTGGTGTTAACTGTAAAGTCCTTTTCGTTGGCGATACAGCACAGCTTCCTCCTGTCAAGTCAAATATTAGTCCTGCTTTGGATAATAAAATTCTAGAATTCGATTTTCAAAAAGAAGTTATCGAAATTCAGTTAACAGAAGTAGTGCGACAAGCTAATGATAGTGGTATTCTATTTAATGCTACTGAAATCAGAAACTTTGTTAACGAAAGTGCTTTTGGTGATTTTAAATTCGAATTAAATGGTTTTCCTGATATTATTAGGTTACAAGAAGGGAATGAAATTATAAACGCTTTACAAGATTCTTATAGTAACCATGGACATGAGGGCACAGTTATCGTCGTAAGATCTAACAAAAGAGCGAATCAGTACAATCAACAAATTAGACAACGTATACTTTTTAATGAACACGAATTAAGCGCCGGAGACTATTTAATGATTGTGAAAAACAACTATTTTTGGTTAGACGTAGATAGTGAAGCTGGTTTTATTGCTAATGGAGATATTGTAGAAATACTTTCTATCTATTCTTTTATAGAATTATATACCTTCAAGTTTGCTAAAGTTTCCGTTAGAATGGTTGATTACCCAGATATGAAACCTTTCGATACTGTACTACTTTTAGATACGATTAGTATGGAAACTCCTTCACTATCCTATGAAGATAGTAATAGATTATACCAAGAAGTAATGAAAGATTATGCGAATGAGACTACGAAGTATAAAAGATTTATGAAAGTGAAATCTAATGAATACTTCAATGCTTTACAAGTAAAATTTTCTTATGCCGTTACCTGCCATAAATCTCAGGGTGGGCAATGGCCTAACGTTTATATTGAACAACCCTATTTACCAGAAGGTACTTCTTCTGAGTATTTTAGGTGGCTTTATACTGCTTTAACAAGGGCTCAGAAAAAAGTATTCTTAATAGGTTTTAACAAAGATATTTTTTAATTTAACAGTATTAAAATAAATTTTTAAGAAAATTATAATTTTAAACCACATTTATTATGCATGCATTATAATTAGCAATAAGATAATTTCGATCCATCTTTTTAATATATTTGCATCCTAATAAATAAGCTTAACCTATTTATTACCCGTTAATGTGATTTATGATAAAAGCCCCCCATTTTTTATCTGAACGCATTGACAGCCGTAAAACTTTAGTTTTGCGGCTTTTTTTATGTTTACTATCTTCGACTAAAAAACTATTATGGCACAAATTACATTACAGGGTAGTCCAGTTACAACAATCGGGGAATTACCCGAAATAGGAACAAAAGGAAAAGACTTTAAATTAGTTAACCAAGGTTTAGAAGTAAAGTCTTTAAGTGATTATGCAGGAAGCAAAATTGTACTAAACATATTTCCTTCAATCGACACCCCTACTTGCGCTACTTCGGTTCGCAGTTTTAACAAGCAAGTTTCTGCATTAGAAAACACAAAAGTCCTTTGCATTTCTAAAGATTTACCATTTGCTATGGGAAGGTTTTGTGGAGCAGAAGGTATCGAAAATGTAGAAGTCCTTTCTGATTTTAGAAACGGTGATTTCGGTAAAGACTATGGTTTAACAATTACAGACAGCGTATTAGAAGGATTACATTCTAGAGCAGTTGTTGTTTTAGATGAATCAGGAAAAGTTCTACATAGTGAACAAGTATCTGAAATCGCAGATGAACCAAATTATGAAGCTGCTTTTAAAGTTTTATAGTTCTATAAAATTAGAAATTATTAATACCGAAAGCCATTCACACTTGTAAGTGGCTTTTTTTAATGCTTAATCTTAAAAAAACTATCGCTTAATATATGCTTTTGTAATATATTTGAAGAAACTACAAACAAACTATGAACGATCACAAATTTTCATTTCACGGCGAAGGTGGTAAGCTTTTTGGAGTTCTTATCGTAAACTTACTTTTAACTTTATTGACGCTTGGTTTTTATTATCCTTGGGCTAAGGCAGCAATATTACAATACATGTATAAAGAAACTGAACTCGCAGGAAGTCGTTTCACTTTTCATGGTACAGGTAAAGAAATGTTTAAAGGTTTTCTAAAAGCAATTGGTATTTTTATTTTAATCTACGGCGGTTTTTTTGCTTTATCTTATCTTAAATTTCCTATAATTGGTGTAATATATCTTTATTTGGGTATACTTGCCATTTTACCAATAGCTATACATGGATCTTGGAAGTACAGATTATCACGAAGTTCTTGGAAAGGTATTCATTTTGGGTATCGAGGAGACTTTAAGCATTTTTATAAATTTTGTCTAAAAGAAAGCTTACTAACTCTAGTTACTTTGGGTATTTACGGTCTTTGGATGACTATAAATATTCGAAAATACATTATAGGAAAAAGTAGATATGGAAATGTAAGCTTCGATTACAAAGGAAAAGGAAACGAATTTTTCGGACTATATATAGGTGGATATCTATTAACAATTATTACTCTTGGAATTTATGGATTTTGGTGGGCTAAAGACCTAATAAACTATTACTATACCAAAATAGAAATGGATCAAAACGGAACTAAAATCCCGTTTAAATCTACTATTACAGGAGGTGGTTTATTCAAACTATTTTTTATAAACGGCTTAATTGTATTCTTTACTTTGGGTCTTGGAACTGCATGGGCTCAGGTAAGAACAATGAGATATATGGCTAACAACTTATTTATTGGTGGTGAGTTAGATACTAATGCTGTTATTCAAACCGAAGAAGAATATAAAGATGCTACAGGTGAAGACCTTGGTGATATGTTAGACCTAGGAATTATATAATGAATTACAACGATATCGTTTACTATAATGGAAAAAGTTCTGCCTCCCATAAGGCAGAGCTTTCTTTGCTAAAAGATGGAATTTCCATTAATTACATAGAAAATAATCATCTACTTTCTTGTAAATGGTATGCCGAACATATTCATAAACCTGAAATGTCTACAGGAAACATCTTAACACTTCGTTATGGTGAACAATTCCCTTACCCATCGATTGAAATAAAAGATAAAGAACTTGCAAAAAAAATATTGCAGAACTATAATTTAGATACTAAATCTAAAAAATATAGCTTGTTTCTAGAAAATGGTATTAAAGGAATAGCTTTAGGTGCTATTATCTTTGTGAGTATTTTTCTTTTATTCTACAAAATCATCTTACCTAATTTAGCCGAAGCTGCCGCAGCTGCTGTACCAATTTCTTATGAAGAAAAAATTGGTAAATCATTTAAGAATTCGCTAATAGCAGATCAAGAAGTGGATAGTGTTAAGAGTAAAGCTCTAACTGATTTTTACAATACTCTGAATTTCAAAAGCCCTTATAATTTAGATTTTACAGTAGTGAAATCACCAATTCAAAATGCCTATGCTACGCCTGGTGGTAATATCGTAATCTACAGTAAAATTATAGAAGAAATGGAATGTCCTGAAGAGTTGGCTGCACTAATAGGGCACGAACTTACTCATGTAAACGAACGGCATTCTACCAAGGCTATTTTTAGAAGTTTAGCGAACTATATGGCACTTTCAATTCTTTTGAATGATGCTAACGGAATTACAGCAGTGCTTATCGATAATGCTAACACCATAAGCCAACTTACTTTTTCTAGAGAGCTAGAACAAGAAGCTGATGAAAAAGCCTTAGAATACATGTACGAAAACAACATCAATCCTAATGGAATGGTAAGTCTTATGGAGCAACTAGACAAACTTTCGAATGGTACAGAAATCCCTGAGTTTTTATCTACTCACCCTGTTACCAAAAATAGAATTTCATTTAGTAAAAATTATATAAACACAAAAAACACAGCAACTAATTACCACACTCCTAATTGGCATGGCTCTTGGGAGACTCTAAAAAAACCATCAAAGTATGACATTACGTTAGAAGAAAAAATTATCAAAATTTTCGAATGGCCCAAAAAGAAAAATGATAGCCTTTAATATTTTATTAAACAACAAACGCCAAAATTGAAATTTTGGCGTTTGTTGTTTGTGATTATATCCGAACAGGAATCCCTTCTTTCTTAAGACGTTCTTTTAATTC
>CALFUO010000156.1 GCA_937929895.1 uncultured Aquimarina sp. | reverse complement strand
AGTGCTAGTGATAGAATTTGGGCAAGGTTAGAAACACCGACTTCGGCTCGTTGTGAAAATTTTGACATAACTTTTTTCGACGTGATTGTAGTGAGTCCAAACTTTATCCAGCCATCAACCAATATTTCAGCATTAGAATATTGTGATAATGAAACTGTAGGAAATGACATGGACGGATTTGTAATTTTCGATTTGACACAAAAAGAACAAGATTTTTTAACTGCGGGTAATAATAGATCAGATTATACTTTTGAATATTTTACAGATAGCTCGTTAACTACTAGGATAGATAATCCTGAGGCTTTTCAAAATACAAGTACATCGCAAACCATTTATGTAGCAGTAACACAACAGGCAGCACCTAATTGTACTTACGATACTAATTTTCAGATAGAGGTTAGTCCTAATCCGATTGGTTTTAGTGGAGAAATAGATAAAGATACTTGTGACGATAATAATGATGGCATTAGTACTTTCAATCTTACAGAGGTACAGTCGGATTTAGCTTCTGTGGCACCCTTAGCAAATTATTCATACACCTATTACGAATCGTTTCAAGCAGCTGCAGCGAATGCTTCTCCCATTACAAACCCATCGAGTTTTACCAATACACGAATCAGAAGTCAGCAAGTATATGTACGTTTGCAAGATCGTTTGGACTCTAATTGTTTTAAGATAGTTACCATAAACTTAAATGTGAATAGAGTCCCTGTATTAGATCTTTCAGATCAGTATGTACTTTGTTTAAATACCGATGGAACTTCGTTTGTGTCAAGTGAAAATACAATGTTATCTCCTTTACCTTTAAATACAAGTTTAGACCGTTTCAATTTTCAATTCGAATGGTATAGAGGGCAAACAGTTGCTTCTGGAAGTTTAATAACGGATGCTACTATAGGGATTTATACGCCAGAAGAAGTAGGGTTTTATACTGTGAATACTATCGATGCTGTGACAGGGTGTAACACGATTAAGACGGTAGAAGTCATAGAATCTAGTCGTCCAGATGAGATTGCTATTGAAATTTTAGCTAATGGTTTTGATAACGATAATTCTTTCCGAGTTATGGTTACAGGAAATGGTTCTTACGAGTATAGTTTAGATGGTGTTAATTGGCAAAGTTCGAATACGTTTACAGGTGTAAAAGGAGGGGAGAGCACTGTTTTTACAAGAGATATCTATAATTGCGCCGCTATTTCTGAAATAACTAAGTTTTTAGATTTTCCTAAAGCATTTACACCTAATGGAGATGGAATTAATGATTCTTGGAATATTGAAGCGGTTGATGGAAGAACTGTTTTTAATACCACTATTTTCGATCGAAATGGAAGGTTGTTGAAACAGATCGATTCGAAATCAAACGGATGGGATGGAACTGTCTTTGGTAATGCTGTACCAATAGGTCAATATTGGTTTGTTATCGATTATTCAGACGCTGCCGATGGAATTAGAAAACAGTTTAAAGCTAGTTTTACTTTGAAGAGGTAGGAGTTTTATAACTATAGTTGTGTTTCCTAGTGTAATCTTATGAAGTAAGAGTCTTATTTATTATTTCTGATATTTCGTTTGCTTTATTTACTATCATAAAATGCCCTCCACCTTTAATCCAGATAACTTCTTCAAGTTTTTTATTATTAAAAATCTTATCGTTATCTCCTTGTATATGTACTATATCAAGTTTTATGGTTTTAGGTTCTTTCCAGTTCATAATTTTATCAATAGCCCAAACCATGAATTTTTCATCAGTATCATCAATTATTTTACTTAGTAGTTGGGATTCTTCTTTTGATTGAACTCCAAAGTAATAATCTGCGGTTAATTTATTTGACCATTTAAGAATAAATGAAGGGACTATTTTATAAGCTTTAGTTAGGCTAACGAATTTAAGATCTAGCCCATATTCTTTAAAGCTTTTTACGCTTGATATAATTATTAACTTATCTACATCAATATGCCTTGATATCTCTTGTGCTACGATTCCCCCGAACGAAACACCAATTAGTATTACACTTTTAGAAGTGTCAATTTGTCGAATCAATCTTTTTGAATAAGAGCTTAAAGATTCTTTTTTGAAAGGATCTATCCATTTGATATGAGTTTCATTTACTCCTTGAATTTGTAAGAAATGAAAAACTCTCTCATCAGCTCCTAGTCCACTTATATAATAAATATTTCTTGTCAATTTTTTGAAATATCAGAGATAACAATAAGTGCTTAATCAAATAGAGTCTAGAGCAAGTTTTAACAAGACCTACTTAATAGCAGGACAATTACAGTTATACCTACTAAATCTAAACTTTTTATTTCCTTCAAAATTATACCCAAGAGTTAACTGGTGAAAACCAGAGTTACTAATCTTAATTCCATTCAATTGATGTGTATAGGTATAAGCAAAGACAAATTGCTTATGATCTACACCAATAAAAGGCGATATAGTTTGAAAACGTCCAGAAATCAAATTAAATAAAGGGTTACTAGCAGAGCTAGGAGTAGTTCTTTGACTATTGATTCGATACGATAATCCACCCCAAAGTGTAGTTTCATTATTAAGAGGGTAGTAGGTCTTTAAGTTATTGTCTAAAGTAATAGAGTTGTTGAACGCTGCATATTCTACAGAAAATGACGGTTCTAAATTAAATCCGCTACGTCCAATATCAAAGGTGTAACCAAAAGTACTAATAGATCTAAAATCTCCCTCAGGTTCTAAAACAGTGTTTCCAGAATTCTGAATTTCAGAAGGGAAAATATTTTTAAACGATTGAATCGCAAAGAAATTTTGATAGAAATAAGCCAATCCAAAATCTGCATTTAGCTGTGTTGAGGTTGAAACAGCACCAGTAATAATAGGATCAGGCCGTAAGGGATCAATTAAGTCTCTTTCATCTAATCGTCTTTGTAGTAATCCTAGGCTAAAACCAAAAGAAAGCTGATGTAATTGAATCGCACGGTAGTTAAGGTTAATATGGTATCCCATAGTTCCATAAAAACCAGTTCTAGAGAAATTAACATTCGAATCATTAAATACGATTGCCCCTGCACCAATTTGTTTCCCTAAACGGCCATTGATACTTGCAGTATAAAAACTAGGAGCATCTTCTATATCAAACCATTGTTGTCTTCCTGTAAGGCGAATCTGTTCTTTTTCTGCCGCACCTGCCATAGCAGGATGAATTAAATACCAACTACTTGTTAAATAATCTTGATACACAGGAATACCCTCTTGGCCAAGAATGGAAAGCGAAAACGATATTGCAACTAGAAAGAAAACAACTCTTTTAATCATAAATGGAAATCAATAATGCGTCTATACTAAAGGTGCTAAAGTTAACTAGTTGTAAATCTATTAATATTTATAGAATAAAACAGTAAAGTAAAATTTAGTGTAAAAATTATCAGATCACACTTTCGTTAGACTAAAAGTTGCTCTAAAGGTTTAACGTCAATTAGAACTTTTTATTTTGAAAATGGTCAGACTAAAGATTACTTTAGATCGGAAAAATAAAATGACAAATTACTATGGTGGATCTATTTAAAAAGACAGCTATTGCCGAAGGAATATCTTATCTATTATTTGCAATTACAATGCCTTTAAAATATGCTCTTGGTTTTCTTTGGCCTAACAAAATAGTAGGAGTAATTCATGGTTTTTTGTTCGTACTGTATGTTTTTCTAGCACTATATATTTTTATGAAAAAAGAACAGCCTTGGAGTTTTAAAGATTTAGTGATTATACTAATCTGTTCTGTTATTCCTTTTGGGACATTCTGGATGGAGAAGAAGTATTTGAGGTAAGTCCATAAGAATACAATATAGTACTGTTATAAGTGCCGGAGACTCCACTACAATTTTTTCAAAATTCGTGGCGTGACATATAAAGTGAATACATAAAATTTTAGCTCTACACTATAGAGCTAAAATTTTATAAACTACTTAAGTTCCTCTTTTAGGAAACGAGCTGTATGGCTTTTACGAGATCTTGCCACCTGTTCGGGAGTACCTTTGGCAACGACAGTTCCACCACCTTTTCCTCCTTCGGGACCAATGTCTACAATATAATCTGCGAGTTTAATGACATCCATATTGTGTTC
>CALFUO010000155.1 GCA_937929895.1 uncultured Aquimarina sp. | reverse complement strand
AGAATTAAGAATTAAGAATTTTTCAAAGTTCCTTTGAAAAATTCTATTAGAAGAAAATAAAGCTCTTCTATTATTCTATGATGCTATAATTCTTTTATTCTCTATAACACACATAAGACATGACTCTAACACAATGGTTTATTTTCTTTTTAGTGATTCAAGTAATTCACTTTTTAGGAACTTGGAAATTATATGTAAAAGCGGGATACAAAGCTTGGGAAGCGGCAGTACCTGTTTATAATGCATATGTTTTAATGAAGATCATTAATCGACCTGGGGCTTGGGTCATTTTACTTTTCATTCCGATGATTAATGTAATTATGCTACCTATTATTTGGGTAGAAACCTTACGTGCATTCGGAAAGAATAAAGACATCGATACTGTATTAGGAGTGGCTACTTTAGGTTTCTACCTTTATTATGTAAACTACACTCAAGATGTAGAACACATAAAAGACCGTAGTTTACAACCACGTACTAAAGCTGGAGAATGGGTAAGTTCTATTTTATTCGCTGTTGTGGCTGCTACTTTGGTACATACATATGTAATGCAACCCTACAATATTCCAACCTCATCGTTAGAAAAAACGTTATTAGTTGGAGATTTCTTATTCGTTAGTAAATTCCATTATGGTGCTCGCACCCCTATGACTGCGGTATCTTTCCCTATGGTTCACGATACGATACCTAAGACTAAAATAAAATCTTACCTAAGTAAGCCTCAGTATCCTTACTTTAGACTGCCTGGTTTTTCTAAAATAAAGCGTAGCGATATTGTGGTATTTAGTTGGCCTGTCGATACTGTAAATGCTTTTCAACAATATGGTGATGGTAAATATTACTACAAACCTATTGATAAGAAAAGTAACTATGTAAAAAGATGTGTAGGGATACCTGGCGATAAACTAAGTATTATTGATGGTAAAGTTTTTGCTAACGGAGAAACTTTAAAATTACCTACAAAAGCTAAACCTCAGTACTCTTATAGAGTATCAGGAAAGGGGCAAGGATTTAGCTTAGAGGCTTTATACAAATACCTAGACATTACTGATGGAATTCAATACGTTTCTGTAGACTCAAGGTCTGGTCAATTGTACGGCAGAATGAGTAAATATATCAGAGGTGCTTCACAAACAAAAATCAAAAGTGCTAATGGCGAATATGTTTTTTCTAGTGTTACGGAAGAAGCTGCTAATAAACTAAAAAGGCATAAAAACGTTAAATCTATTACCCGAATCATTTCTCCAAAGGGAGAAGGTGAAGCTAGTATATTCCCTAACAACGGAACTTCTACATGGAACAGAGATCAAATTCAAGACTTATACATTCCTAAAAAAGGAGCGACTATAGATATCAATGCCTCGAACATCGATTTATACAAAAGACTTATTGAAGTCTACGAAGGTTCTGAAATGGGAATCCAGAACAAATTAAACGTTTCTGGAAATCAAGTTTCTTTAAACAGTCAACCATTAACGACATACACCTTCAAACAAGATTACTATTGGATGATGGGAGACAATCGCCACAATAGTGAAGATAGCCGCTACTGGGGATTTGTACCAGAAAATCACATAGTAGGAAAGCCTGTATTCTTATTCATGAGCTGGGATGCTAATGCCAAAGGGATTATGAACAAGATTCGCTGGGATCGTATTATGAGTACTGTAGGTGGAGACGGCAAATTAAAATCTCATAAAATCTTAGTTTTCATATTAATCGGATTATATATTATTGGTTCATTTATCTGGGAACGCAAGAAAAAGAAAGAACAATAGATAGCTCTAAGATTAATAGAGCCTAAAGGAAGTTAAGCTTTACCACTCTTAACTTCCTTTTCTTTTTAATTACAATACAGGTAAAATATTTATTTGTAATTAGATAATTATAAGAGTAAAAATTCTTAACAAATGACAGCACTATTACACCCTACCTATTTCGGATCTATTGCTAATTACGTCGCATTACTACAATCGGAAAATGTAATTTTCGAGGTTTGTGATAATTTTCAAAAACAGACTCTAAGAAATCGAACTTACATATATGGTGCTAATGGTAAGCTTTTATTAAATCTCCCGATCATACACTCTAAAAACGGTATCAAATCCCTTTATAAAGATATTAAACTAGAGCATCAATTTGGGACGTTGAAAAATCACTGGAAGTCTCTTGAATCGGCTTACAGAACCTCTCCTTACTTTGAATTTTATGAAGATGAATTAGCTCACCTATTTGAACAACAACCTCAATTTCTATTGGACTTTAATTTCGAGTGTCAATCTATTATTTTAGACTGTCTTCAATTAGATATAAATTTCAAAAAAACAACAAACTATGAAGTTAATCCTTCTGAAAACATCACAGATTACAGAAATTTAGTTAATGCGAAAAACAAAATAACAGGTGTGGATTTTAAACCTTACCCACAAGTATTTCAAAATAAGTACGGTTTTATACCCAACCTCTCTATTTTAGATTTGCTATTTAATGAAGGCCCTAATACAAGTACCTATTTAGAAGCACAAGCTTCTTCTCTCTTATAAATTATGCAGTAAATAACAGTCAAGACTATCGGTTAACATATGTAATACCAAACCCAAACCGACAAATCTTGTGCTTCGAAAAAAGCACAAAACTATATATAGCGGAATTATATAATACGAATGTAACAGATGGAAACCCACACTACACCGATGGGCTTCGAAAACTGGTGTCGCTAATAAGTGATCCAAATCTACCAACATTGTCAACCATAAGACCAAGGTTACTTTTTTCCATTCGCCACGATAGAAATATAACGCAAATAGTATAGGGACTAAAAAGTGATTAGAGTAATGAATAACAGTTCTTACAATCTCCATTATAAAGCAATTTCAGCAACAACAGGATAGTGATCCGACCAATCTGTAGTTTTAATCACTTTATGAGACAATACTTTTACGGTTTCTGGAACGAAAATGTAATCGATCTTCAAAGGAAAGTAAGAGAATTCGTAAGTAGCTCCTAGCCCACTTCCTGCTTCTATAAAAGTATCTTTTAACCCTAAATCTTTCAACTTATCATTAGGATATGAATTGGCTAGATTATTAAAATCACCACACACGATAACAGGATAAGGACTTTGCTTTATATGATTTATCACTTTTTCAATTTGTTCCTGGTGCATTTTAAAAACCAAACCTAACCTATCATATAATCTTGTAAATCCTTTTTTAGCAATACCTTCTGACTGCTTAGGATAACGATAAGACCCTAAATGCAAGTTGTATGCTCTAATTGTATCTTTTCCTATTTCTAAGTCCACAAACAAAGCACGATCAGAATTTCCTTTCCAATTTATTTCTCCTCTTTTCAAAATCGGATATTTACTATAAATTGAATTCTTATTATCCTTTATAAAACTATAAGGAAACTCTTTTTCCCATAACATTCTAGACTTAGCTCCACTTTCTTGAACAAAGAATAATTCCAACTGAGAGGAATTAAGGAATATAGAAACAAATTCTTTATAAAAGAAAGATCTCTTCTTCCCTTTTTGTCTCCAAAAATAATGAGCGTTATAAGTAGCTATTCTTAGTTTTTTCTCCCCCTTCTTTACCTCTTCTTTACGAGAACTAAGATTAACAAAACTAACTACCCTACTAAAACTAATCACCAAAAACAGTATAGACAAGAAAATTCTCTTATCTAATTGTAATAACCAGTAAACAAAAAAGAAACCATTTGCTAGTAAGCATATTGGCAAAAACAAAGTAGTTCCCAATAAAACACCCTGCTTACTAGGGGGCAAATAGTGTAATCCATAAATCACAACCGTAATTATAGCCAATAGTACATTAAGAAACCAAAAGAATCTTTTCATAAACTAATTCTTCCCTGCCTTAAATAGCAATTCCTTTTCTTTTTTAGAAAGGCTATCATAACCACTTTTACTGATCTTATCTAAAACATTATCTATTTGCTTTTGAGATGGACCTTCTGACTTTCTAACAACCTTCGATGTAGTGTCTTTAGACTTATAAACCGTTTTTAGTTTTGTCTTTTCTCTAGGCTTAAATAGGTTAACAAACCAATCGAAAGTCCCCCCTATAAAACCACCAATATCATTCCCTTTTTGCAACTGAATCATGTATAGATAACCTGCTAAAGCCCCAGCTAGATGTGCTATTTTGCCACCAAAGTTACTATTCCAACCTACTAAATTTAAAACGATAACACCCACAGTGATCCACCACAACTTGAACGTTACAGGAATAAACAAAAATCGTATTGGCATATTAGGACTTTGTACCGTTGCAGCAACCATAACTGCATAAACTCCGGCTGAAGCCCCAACCAAAATAGGGTTTGTACCATAATAGGGAATAGAGAATAAGTTATAAGCCATTAAATTGACCAACCCTCCAAACAGAACCCCTAGAAAATATAAGTTTAGAAATCTTCTTCCTGTATGTATATTCAGAAAGAACTGTCCAAAAACATATAACCACAGCATATTGTATAAAATATGCCTAAAACCTGAATGCAAAAAACTGTAAGAAATTAATGACCAAGGCTGCCTAAAAAAATTAAATATATCCAAAGGTAAAGCTCCATACTTTTTTAAATATCCGACACTCAGATATTGCAGTACGAAAGCAACTACATTCAGAATAATTAATTTGTTTAAAACAGATGCGTTTAAAAAATAACGCTGATAGGCTTGTTTTATATCCATATCAATTCCAACGTCTATCGTTAAATGAATTCTTTTTCCAATACCAAATTATAATAAATCCAATAAGTGCACCTCCTAAATGTGCCCAATTCGCTGTATTAGCTGGACCAATAATATTATTCCCGGTTAAAGCTGCGTACAAATCTAAAGCAACATATCCTCCTATTAAATATTTTGCTTTTATAGGAACAGGAAAAAACAACAACATTAAAGGCAGATTAGGATACAATACTGCAAATGCTACTAAGACTCCAAAAATAGCTCCAGAGGCACCAACCATGGGAACCCTAAAAGCTGTAATCATATTTCGAACATTAATTTGAGAAACACCTTCATGCAATGAAAACCTACCTGTATTTAATGCTTCAACTAAATAACTCTGTATTTCAACGTCACTCCAACCAATAGAAATAAACTCTTGGTAAGCTGGTAGAAAAGCATAGTAGGTCGATGCTAATTGCAAAGCTGCTGCTCCAATACCTGCAGAAAAGTACAAAAACAAAAAGCGTGATTGTCCCAAAGCATTTTCAATATTGCTTCCGAACATATACAAAGCAAACATATTAAATAATATATGTGTATTCCCTCCATGCATAAACATGTGAGTAACTAATTGCCATAGCTTAAAATTTGGATGTTTAGGAAACCATAATGCGAATAATGGGTCAGCTATATTAGGAATTAGAAACGAACTTCCTACGAAGAAAATCACATTAATAATTATCAAGGTCTTGACGGTCTCTGTCATTCTCCCCATATCAGAATTTTTTATCTAATTCGTTAACATCTACAGTTATAAAAGTAGTCTTTCCTATTGGACACAACGTTGGTGTTTCGCAAGCAAACAGCTGATCTACCAAATGCTTCTGAACATTTTGTTCCATTCGTGTTCCTGTTTTTACAGCTGCCTGTCTTGCCAGTAACTGACATACTTTTTGATTTGGAGAAATCCCTGCATTAGGCACGTCATTTTCCAAATCCACTACCAATTGCTCTAAAATCCCTGAAACTTCGTTTTCTGCTAAAACCGAAGGTACCGCATCTATGGTTACCCTTTCTCCTTCTAACTTTAGAAAAGAAAAACCTAACTGCTCTAACTTTTCTTTTTCTTGTTGTAAATAGACGAGTTGCATTGTTGAAAATGACAATTCTAAAGGAAATAATAATTGTTGACTTACTCCTTTTTGTTGTGCCAATTGCTTCAAAAAAGTCTCATAAAGCACTCGTTGGTGCGCTCTATTCTGATGGATAACCACCAAACCACTTTTAATAGAAGTAACTAAATACTTTTGTTGTAACTGATACACTCCCGAAACAGAAGTAGCCGCTTGGGATTCCTCGAAAATCGGAGTTGCTTTTTTACTAAAAGTGCTTTCAATCTCTATGGTAGCTTCTTCCTTCTTCTTAGAAATAGAGCTTTCTATAGCTTTAGTATCTTCTTTTAAATTCGCGTATAAGCCTTCCCAATTCGAAAAAGGCTTCGAATTACTTAATTTAGACGTAAACGTCTGCGAGGTAGTTTTTTTTTCGGAAGGTATTGACAAAGAAGCGCTACTACTAGTCGAAAAAGATTTTGACGGAGACGCTGTTTTTGTCTCTTGCTTAAAAGGGTTAAAATTTCTGTCTACTGTAATCTGCGGAGTAGAAATATCTTTTTTCGTTTCTGCATATGGTAATTCGAAACTTGAGTCCTTGTTAAAATCTAAACTCGGTGCTACCGAAAACTGACCTAAACTGTGTTTTACCGTAGCCCTTAAAATAGAATATAAAGCCTGTTCGTTTTCAAATTTTACTTCTGTTTTCGTTGGGTGAATGTTGATATCTATGGTCTCGGGATCTAACTCTAAATACAAATAATAACTAGGATGCATTTTAGGAGCTAAAACCCCTTCGAAAGCAGAATTTACCGCGTGATTTAAATATGGACTTTTTATAAAACGATCATTAACAAAGAAATATTGATTCCCTCTAGATTTCTTAGCAAACTCTGGTTTACCTACGAAACCTTTAACCTTTACAATCTCTGTCTCCTCCCCTACAGGAACTATTTTTTCACTGGTTTTATTACCAAAAATATGTGCTAATCGTTGTTTTAAATTTGTAGCTGGTAAACTAAACACCTCATTATCGTTCGAAATCATATCGAACTTAATATTATGGTGTACCATAGCCACACGATGAAACTCATCTAGTACATGACGCAGCTCTACTTGTGAAGATTTTAAAAAATTTCGACGGGCAGGAATATTAAAAAACAACCTTTTTACTAAAATAGAAGTCCCTACTGGCAAAGAACAAGGTTCTTGACTGACAATATTGCTTCCTTCTATTTTAATTTCTGTTCCTAATTCGTCAGATTCTTGTTTGGTTTTCAATTCGACATGCGCTACTGCCGCAATCGATGCCATAGCTTCACCCCGAAATCCTTTGGTTGTTAAAGCAAATAAATCTTTTGCTTCTTTTATTTTAGAAGTTGCATGACGCTCGAAACACATGCGAGCATCTGTAGTAGACATCCCAATACCATTATCTACCACTTGGATTAAGGTCTTCCCTGCGTCTTTTATAATTAATGAAATTTTTGTTGCTCCTGCATCAATAGCATTTTCGAGCAACTCTTTGACCACCGAAGCTGGTCGCTGTACCACTTCACCTGCAGCGATCTGATTTGCTACATGATCTGGCAATAACTGTATAATATCTGACATTAAAATCTAAGATATAGATAAACGGCTAACCCCAACAACACAGCAATGTATACTGTTCGACGGTTAGTATTATTTTTTGGATTCACTCTTAATTCGTCCCAAGCAGAAGAAAATTTTCCTTTTAATGAAGTCGGAGCATTAAGTGTGCTACGATAGTCATCAAATTTTTGTTGCACTTTATAAGGACTCCCATCCTTGTCCGCTTTATAATAACGAGGTTCGTAACTAAAGGTTTTATTTTTTCTTTTAGAAATAAATGCCATGATGGAGGAATTTCAGATTACTACAACACCTTTTACCAATTCAAAAATAATATGACTAAAAAACAGGATCTATTTTTAATAGCATCAATATTACCTTTTAAATTAATACTATAAAATTAATCATTCTCTAAAAGATGACTATCAAAAGGGTAGTTAAAACTGCACAAATACTATTCCAATTTAATGATTAAATTATCTTCCTTCAAAGAAAAGAGATGAATCTACCTAAAGAAACATCCACCTCAACCCCTTTAAAACAAAGAAGTCATTACTCCAAAAAATTATTTTAACAACATTCACTTCACTTGAAAGAAGATTAGGATGAGTGTTTCAACACAGAGAAGAAAATCTAAAACTTAGCATCTTTACGCAACTGTGCCATTTTAATCGCTGCAATAGCCGCTTCAGTTCCTTTATTTCCGTGTTTACCACCCGAACGATCTATAGATTGCTGCATATTATTGTCTGTCAAAACACAAAAAATCACAGGAATATCACTCTGAATATTTAAATCTTTAATCCCTTGTGTTACTCCTTCACAAACAAAATCGAAATGCTTTGTTTCTCCTTGAATCACAACTCCAACCACAATAATAGCGTCTAGCATATCGTATGATTGCTGCATTTTCTTTGCCCCATAGATCAATTCAAAACTTCCTGGGACATCCCAACGAACTATATTTTCTTTTAGGGCACCACAATCCACAAAGGCATCGAAAGCTCCTTGGAATAAATTGTTAGTGATTGTATCATTCCATTCCGAAACAACAATCCCAAATCGAAAGTTTTTCGCATTTGGGATTGTTGTCTTATCGTATTCCGATAAATTTTTATTTTCTGTAGCCATATGTAAATTTACAAATTACTTCGCTGCTTTAGCCATAGCCAATAAAGTTGTGGCCTCTGTATTTTGCTTACTCTTTGGATAATCTTTATTCAATCGCTCTAAATATGTAACTGCTTCGCCGTACTTCTCTGCAACAACAGAAATTTTAGCTGCTTTCAATAAAAACTTAGGAGTCGTAAAATCATTTACTTCCTGTTTAACAGCCTTATCATAATATGCTAAAGCATCCTCATAAGATTCTAATTGACTAAAAGCGTCTCCTAAACCTCCATACGCTAATGCTTGTAAAACAGCATCATCGGACTTAAAAGCATCTAATTGATCTATAGCCTCTTTATACTTTCCTGTTTTCAAAAAAGCAAAACCAGCCATATATTTAGCATTGTTTCCTGTAGAAGTTCCTCCGTAGTTATCGATAATTTGTAATAACCCTAGCTTAATTCCATCACCATTTAACGCTAATCCGTAGATAGAATCTTTTTGAGTTGAAGCAGCTTCTTGTGCTTCTGCAAAGTATTGTTGTGCTTGAAAAATTTCGTTAGCAGCCTCTCCATTCTTTGGTTCTACCACTAAACGCTGGTATCCAACAAATGCTAATGCAACAAGAGCCAATACCCCTACAATCATAAAGATATATTTCTGATTCGCAGCAACCCACTCTTCAGTCTTGTTTGCTGTTTCGTCTAACGTATTAAAAACCTCAGCAGTCGTAGATTCCATCTCTTCTGCTGCCACTTCTAATTCTTGATCTTCAACCTCTTTAATAGGTTTTTGTTTATACCCTCTTTTTTTATAAGTAGCCATTATGCCTTTTTTTTCTAAGTGCAACAAAAATATAATTTTTCTTCAATTGTAGAAGCGCCTTTTCAAATTCTTCATTAAAATTCACTTAACATTTAGTTAACCTTGTTATATTCTACTAAAAAAGTATTGTAAGCCGTATTTTTGCACCATGCATTTAAAGTCACTTTCCTTATTAAATTACAAAAACATTGAATCGAGAAAACTAGATTTCGATCCTCGTATCAATTGCTTTGTTGGTAACAACGGGGTTGGTAAGACCAATGTACTCGATGCGATATACCATCTATCTTTTGGCAAAAGCTATTTCAACCCTATTACAAGTCAAAATATAAAACATGATACTGACTTTTTTATGCTAGAAGGTCTATACGAACGTAATGAAAGAGACGAAAAAGTGGCAGTTAGTGCTAAACGAAGTGCTAAAAAAAAATTAAGCCGAAACGGAAAAGAGTTTGAAAAAATAAGCGAACATATAGGATTCCTTCCTTTAGTGATTATTTCTCCATCGGACAATGATTTAATTCGAGAAGGAAGTGTTGTTCGTAGAAAATTTATGGATGGAGTTTTATCTCAAACCAATCCAGAATATCTACAAGTTTTATTAAATTACAATAAAACACTAAGTCAACGAAACGCATTACTGAAATATTTTGCTGCCAACCACACCTTTGACAAAGACAATCTTGATATATATAATGAACAGCTAGTTGAGTTTGGAAACTATTTACACAAAAAAAGATGTGAATTTATCGAAGTCTTTTCTCCTCTGCTCATCAAGAGATATAACTATCTTTCTCAATCGAAAGAAATCATCAACATTACTTACCAGTCAAAACTACACGAAGCCAATTTCGCAGAACTGCTAAAAGATCAACTTTCTAAAGATCGAGTACTTCAACACACCAGCACTGGGACTCATAAAGATGATTTAGCGTTTACAATCAATAACTTCTCTATCAAAAAATTTGGTAGCCAAGGACAACAAAAATCATTTTTAATCGCTTTAAAATTGGCTCAGTTTGATTTTTTAGTAAACACCAATCAAACGGCACCCATCATTTTATTAGACGATATATTCGACAAGTTAGATGAACATCGAGTAACACAATTAATTCAACTAGTCGACGACGCTGCTTTTGGACAAATATTTGTAAGTGACACTCACAAAGAACGCACGGAGAAAGTCGTGAAATCGATCTCTCAATCTTATAAAATATTCAATTTAAATCATGAATAAGTTCTTTCTGCTTTTAATTAGCTATATACTACTCTCGAGTTGTACTAAACAAATCCGTCTAGAATCCTTAAATGGTTATTGGGAAATAGATTGCGTAGAAAACAATGGGGAAATACTGAAACAATATAAGTTTAACGAATTTATAGAATATTTTCAATTAAGTGACAGTATTGGATTCCGAATGAAGCTAAAACCTTCTTTTATTGGTAAATTCACAGGAAACCTAGAAAAGATTCCCTTTAAAATCAATAAAGTAACAGATCATAATTTAGAAATAGATTACCAAAGCCCTCTGTTAAAAAACGAATTTTTATTGGAAGCTACTAATGATGTAATTGCAATTTCGAATCACGAAGGACTTACCTATTTTTACAAGAAATACACCCCAATCACCATAGAATGAGCGAAAAAAGAAGACAAACCGAAGAACAACCACTTAGCGAGATTCTAAAGCGTTTTATACGAGTAAATCGTTTAGAAAAAGGGATTTCTCAAGTACAAATTGAAGAAGCTTGGAAAAAAATGATGGGTCCAGCAGTAAGCAAATACACCAATAAGATTTTATTACAAAAAACTACGCTTTACATTCAACTCACCTCATCCGTATTGACACAAGAATTAAGCTATGGAAAATCTAAAATAATCTCTAATCTTAATGAAGAACTAGGCTGGAATGCCGTGGAAAAATTGGTTTTTAGATAACAAGTTTACGTTATCTATTTTCAGTTATCCGTTCTTCTAAAGATAGAAATACTAACAACAGATAACTGAAAACTGAAAACTCTTGTTTTACTTAAACACTTCTCTTCTAGAAAAATGAAAACTAGATTCTATTCTAGCATTATCATCACTATCACTACCGTGTACAGAATTTAAACTCACTGTTTCCCCATACAATTTTCTTAGAGTTCCTTCTGCTGCCTCTTCTGGGTTAGTAGCACCTACTAAAGTTCTAAAATCTTCAACTGCATTTTCCTTCTCTAATATTGCCGCAACGATGGGGCCACTACTCATAAATTCACACAAAAATTCGTAAAAAGGTTTCCCTTCATGAACCGCATAAAACTCCTGCGCATCAGTTAGTGTTAACTGCGTCATTTTTAACGCTACAATCTTAAATCCTGAAGCAGTAATTTTTTCTAACATTGCACCCACATACCCTTTTTCTACAGCGTTCGGTTTTATCATTGTCAATGTTCTATTGGTAGCCATGAAATCTTTATTTTATTATTTACATTTTGTTAAAAGTAAGGATTTCTACAAACAAAAAGCATCTATATCAACTCTGTTTATCAGATCAGTTGTTAAAAGCTTCATTTACTAGTATCTTCGCCTTTATGATAGAAATTGACTATGCACAACTAAAGTCGGATCTAGGGTCTGGCAAAAAGATTGCGATTATTCCTCACAAAAACCCAGATGGTGATGCTATGGGTAGTACTCAAGCATTAAATCGTTTTTTAAAAAAATTAGGTCACGATTCGATCGTAATTACACCTAACGAATATCCCGAATTTTTAAAATGGCTTCCCGAAGCAGAAGATGTTTTGGTTTACGACTCTCAAAAAGAGGAAGCCAAAACTAGAATAAATGAAGCTGATTTTATATTTACATTAGATTTTAATCATTTCAGTCGTTGCGGAAGTTTAGAAGCCCCTCTATCCAAAGCAAACGCAACATTCGTAATGATTGACCACCATCAACAACCAGATACCTATGCAAAATACACGTATAGCGATGTAGAAATGTGCTCTACTTGTGAGATGGTATATCATTTTATCGAAAATATGGAAGGTAAAGACCTTATTGATGCCGAAATAGCCACTTGCTTATATACGGGAATCATGACAGATACAGGTTCGTTCCGTTATCGATCTACTACTAGTACAACCCACCGTGTAATTGCTAGTCTAATAGATGCCGGTGCTGACAATACTAATATTCACGAAAGTATTTATGACACCAATACCTACAGTAAGCTACAACTAAAAGGTGTGGCTCTAAACAATTTAAAACTGCTTCCTGAATATAAAACCGCCTACATCACCATGTCCCAAAAGGAGTTGGACGATCATAACTTTAAAAAAGGCGACACCGAAGGTTTTGTAAACATTGGACTTTCGATGCAAGGCTATATATTCGCCATTATTTTTATTGAAAATAAGCAAGAAGGAATTATAAAAATGTCTTTCCGTTCGAAAGGAGACTTTTCTGTGAACGAATTTGCTCGAGCTCATTTTAATGGTGGTGGTCACAATAATGCCGCTGGAGGCCGAAGTGAAACTTCTTTAGATGCAACAATCGAAGAATTCTTAAGTATTTTACCTCAATATAAAGAAGCGCTTTTAAATTCTTAAGCATGAGATGTATCTTATTTTTCTTTTTAAGTTTATTGACAATAGCTTGCTCTGAAGGAATAGTCCCTAGAAAACCTGTAGCGATAAAATCAGGAACAGAGATTAAACGCTCTATTGCTATCAATCAGAAAATAAAAGCGATTGAAGAAGACGAAATTCAAAAAATTATCCAGAAAGACACATTGCACCAATATCTAAATTCTGGTAACGGATTCTGGTATTTTTACACAAAAAAGGACAGTTTAGGCACTAGCACACCTCGAAAAGGGGATTGGGTAAATTTCTCGTATAATATTAAAACATTAAAAGGACAGACTATTTACTCGAAAAAAGCGTTACAACCTAAAGATTATCGAATAGACAAAGAAGAATTAATCTTTGGACTAAGAGAAGGTTTGAAACTTTTAAAGGTTAACGAAAGTGCAACTTTCCTAATCCCTTCACATTTAGCCTATGGATTTTATGGAGATTTAGAAAAAATTGGAGCGAATACTCCTATTATTTCAGAAGTAACCTTAAATTCGATCCGAAAAAATAACAATAATTAAATTTTATAATTAGCAATACCAATGAAAACAATCAAATTTTTATTATTAACGGTGAGCGCTTTGATCTTTGCGAATTGCAATGACAAATACCCAGACTTAGGAGATGGTGTTTTTGCAGAAATCGTAACCAACAAAGGGACTGCAATAGCAAAACTAAACTACAAAGAAACTCCTATGACTGTGGGTAATTTCGTAGCATTAGCAGAAGGGACACACCCAGAAGTAGATAGCGTTTATAAAGGAAAGAAATTCTATAATGGATTAACATTCCACCGTGTAGTAAAAGAATTCGTAATCCAAGGAGGTGATCCACAAGGAACAGGAATGGGAGGTCCTGGTTACAAATTCGCTGACGAAATCGTAGATTCTTTAAAGCATACTAAAAAAGGAATCCTTTCTATGGCTAATTCTGGACCTGCAACTAACGGAAGTCAATTCTTTATTACTTTAAAAGAAACTCCTTGGTTAAACGGACGTCACACTGTTTTCGGTGAAGTAGTAAAAGGACAAGAAGTCGTTGATAGTATCGGAGTTATAGAAACTGAAGCACAAGGAAAGCCAAAAGATTCTATTGTGATTAAAGAGATGAACATCATTCGCCAAGGTTCCGATGCAAAAGCATTCGACGGAGCAAAAGCGTTTTCTGCTGCTTTAGAAAAAGCTGAAGCAGAAAAAGCTGAAGCAGATAAGAAATCAAAAGAAGCTGCAGACAAGAAGAAAGCTGAATTTGAAACTTTAAAAGCTTCTACTGAAAAATTCGAAAGTGGATTACTATTCAAATTAACAGAAAAAGGAAGTGGTGTAGCTGCGAAAGAGGGAGACCAAATCAAAATGAACTATGCTGGATATTTTACAGATGGTCGTTTATTTGATTCTAACATTGCTGATGTAGAAAAAGCTTATGGCAAATACAACGAAAACTTTGCACAAAGAGGAAAGTACCAATCTATCCCTGTACCATACAGCAAAGATGCTCAGTTAATCCCTGGATTTAAAGAAGGATTACTAGCTCTTAAAAATGTTGGTGATAAAGCATTTATCTATATCCCTGCTCATTTAGCATACGGAGAAAGAGGTGCTGGATCTACTATTCCACCAAATACAGATTTAATTTTCGAATTAGAATTAGCTGATGTTATAAAAGCTTCTGCTAAGAAATAATTTTAGAATAAATTTCTAAAACTGAAAAATGTGGTATTCAATATATTGAATACCACATTTTTTTTTTACAGAAGTGATTATTTTTTTTTGATTGAAGCGAAAAACAGAAGTTTTTGTTCTACAGAAGCCTTTTTCTTTGTATAATAAAGCTACGGAGACAAAAAAAGTCAAAAACAGAACTAATCGATCCTAATTGAATTTATCGAATTAAAAAGCATCTTTTAAGGTAAATTTAAATAAGAACTGGTATAAAAAAGGTATTTTACAGCCAATTGAAAAAAGTTTAAATCATTTCAATGTAAAACTTAAAGATTAAACACAATAATATTAAACTCTTTTTTGCTGAAATGAATGATATAAATTTCTCTAAAAGTATTTGCAAACTTAGCTTGCGAGATTTCGTTTCGATTTTTATAGCCCTACGACTTTAATACAAAAACCAAGTATTATTTACATCATCGTATTCGAAGCTATTGGAGCATACATAAGCCATTCGAATTCATTAAAACTTACCCCTTGTTTGGATGAATTAAAAAAAGGATGTTATTCGAACATGTATTTTCCATTTCAAAAAACGGGAATTTATTATCGTTGACAGGGATGAAACCTTAATTCAAAAAACAACTTTAACAACTCAATACGATTATGAAATTACGATTTTCACAATGTATATTGTTTCTCATAGCTATCGTTTTTAATAGTAGTTGCAAACAGCAAAAAGAAATTATCCCAGAAGTGTTTTTATCTTCTTATGATCTTATCGAACGCGTAACTCCAGGATATGCGAATCAATTTTCTTTCGAAATGATTCCATCAGAAAACGGAAAAGATATTTTTGAAATACTACAAAAAGATCAAAAAATTCATTTAAAAGGAAATAACCCCGTAGCCTTAGCTTCGGCGTACCATTGGTATTTAAAATACACTTGTAATGTGCATTTATCATGGAATGGAGATCAATTAAATCTTCCAAAAACATTACCCTTACCCAAGGTAACTACCAAGAAAGTAATCGATGCAAAGTATCGTGTTTACATGAATTATTGTACGTTTAACTACAGTGCTTCTTGGTGGGATTGGAAGCGTTGGGAACGCGAAATCGACTACATGGCAATGAACGGTATCAATATGCCATTAGCAGTTGTTGGCTTAGAAGGAGTTTGGTATCATACATTACTAAAGTTTGGTTTCACCGATAAAGAAGCTCGCGAATTTTTAGTAGGTCCTGCCTTTTTTGCTTGGCAATGGATGGCCAACATTCAAAGCCACGAAGGGCCATTACCTAAAAGCTGGATAGACAGTCACATCATCCTAGGAAAAAAAATCATCAACCGTCAACTCGCCTTGGGTATGCAGCCGATACAAGAAGGTTTTTCGGGTTATGTACCACGTAAATTATTACAAAAACACCCTGAGGCAGCGATACAAATAGAAGAAGGTTGGTGTGGTTTTTCGGGTACGGCCCAATTAGATCCTTTAGACCCTTTGTTTAAAAAATTTGGAACTACCTTTTTAGAAACCGAAAAAGAATTATTTGGAGCACATGGAGTATATGCCGCAGACCCTTTCCATGAAGGGAAACCTCCAAAAGAAACCAAAGAATACCTAAATAAAGTCGGACTGGCCATTCATGATTTAATAAATGACTTTGACCCATCTGCAGTTTGGGCCATGCAATCATGGTCTATAAGAGAAAATATTGCAACAGCAGTACCTAAAGACAAATTATTAATATTAGACCTTGCGGGATGGAAGTGGCATAAATTTAAAGATTGGGGTTATGATTTTGTTGTAGGG
>CALFUO010000154.1 GCA_937929895.1 uncultured Aquimarina sp. | reverse complement strand
TGTGATCCGTTGAACGGTAATTCTGTTCAAGTTTAAAAGTCTTTAAATCTTTGAAATCTTTTTCGAAATCCAGGATATTATCAATGGTTGCCCCACGAAAAGCATAAATACTCTGAGCATCATCACCAACAACACATAAGTTTTGAAAACGATCGGCAAGCGCACGTACAATTAAGTACTGTGAATGATTTGTATCTTGGTACTCATCTACCAATATATATTTAAACCTATTCTGGTATTTCGCTAAAACATCAGGAAATCGATTTAAAAGTTCATTTGTTTTTAAAAGGAGGTCATCGAAATCCATGGCACCAGCCTTAAAACAACGATCTACATAATTTTTGTAAATATCCCCAATACGAGGGCGTTTAGACATAGCATCAGCTTCCATCAATTCGGGATTATTGAAATAAGCTTTAACAGTAATTAAATTATTTTTGAAAGAAGAAATACGGCTAGCAACCTGTTTGTATTTATAGACATCCTTATCTAATCCCATTTCTTTAATAATACTAGAAATAAGACGTTGCGAATCTTGAGAATCGTATATGGTAAAGTTAGAAGGATACCCAAGCTTTTCGGATTCGATACGTAAAATTTTAGCAAAAATAGAGTGGAAGGTTCCCATCCAAAGATTTTTCGCTTCTGTATTTCCTACGATATGAGAAATACGTTGCTTCATTTCACGCGCTGCTTTATTTGTAAAAGTTAAGGATAGAATATTGAAAGAATCCACCCCCTTGCTCATCAAATAAGCAATACGATAGGTAAGTACGCGTGTTTTTCCTGAACCCGCACCTGCAATAACCATTAGAGGGCCTTCTAAATGAATTGTAGGAGCAAGTTGAGCTTCGTTAAGTTGCTTTAAATATTCTTCCAAACTGATAATCTTTTATAAGATCAAATTTACGGAATCTCTATATTCTTTTATAGGTGTTTAGGTAGTGCAGATCTACTTAATTTTGATTTTTATAGGCAAGAGAGTTTGTCAAGAAAAGTTAGAGGTTAGCTAAAAGAGTTAATAGTTTTATGTAATTATTGGTCTATAAGGGGAAAAATAAAAATGTATCAAAATATTCGATGAGTCTTTTGTAATATAATGAATGTCTTTTGTCGATAATCATTAGGAGAAGGAAAAGACAAGATTAGTGAGTTATCTAAAAAATAGTACATTGTATTATATTTAAACGCTTAATCTTTTATAGGTATGAAATATAGCTTCCTAATGGTATTATTGCTCACTTTATTTCAATTTAGTGCTATAGGGCAATCCCAATATGAAAATACTTCGAAGTATATAGAAATTAATGGTACTAACGAGCAGTATAGTGGAGCTATAGATCAGTTACTTATTTTACTGAAAAAAGAATACGCTCAAAATAATATTTCCGAATCTAAGTGGGAACAAGTAAAATCCCTAAAAGCAGAAGCCTTAAAAGATATTAAAAGACGTTTAGTAAGTGCTTACGAAAGTTATTTTACAGAATTAGAAATCAATCAGATGTATGCTTTTTATCAGACAGATGCGGGAAAGCAAATGGCAGTAAATAGAAATGCACTTACAAAAGAGCAACTGACAGCAGTGAAAACTTTTTATACAACTGCTGTAGGACAAAAGATTCAAGAAAATTCTGATGCTTTAGGCAAAACTATTGGTGATATCAGTACAGAGTGGAGTCACCTACTATTTTTAGAGGCTAAGAATATATTAGAGTAGCTATTGGATTATTGTTATGCGAGCCAAATAGTTATAATGTTCACCTTCAAAAATCAATTCACATTCAAATCCATTGATGTTTGCAGCGTTTTGTAAAGTGTTGTAGTCTATGTAAAGCCAATCGAAAGGTTCTGATAATACGTTTTTATATTCTAGTTGATAACGCATTTCTCCATAATACCCTTGACTAGCGTCTATCCAATACTCTCCATTTTCATTTTCATATAAATATATAAGATTCGAAGAATCGATAAGTAATTGTCCGTTTGGTTGAAGTATGTTTTTTAAATGTTGAAAAAAGAAATCAATATTAGGTAAAGAACCAATAATACCACTTCCATTCATTAGCATTAAGACAGTATCGTATGTTGCATTGTGACTATAGAAGTTTTCACAGATAGAATTTTTGACACCTCTGGTTGCACAAATTTCAATAGCCCCTAAAGATGTGTCTATACTGGTGACTTTTAAATGTTTTTCGTTTTGAAGATATAAACTATGACTTCCGGCACCACACCCTACATCTAAAACAGTTCCTTTAGAGAGTTCGAGCGCTTTTTGTTCTTCTTTTGGCATTTCAGAAAAATTTCTAAAAAGATAACTTACGGGAATTATATCATTATCAAAAGCATCCGATTTCACTGTGATTTCCACCTTTTTTTCTCCTCTAAAACAAGCTTTTATAGCTTCACCAAAAACATCTCTATTCATGTACCCAAAATTATATTTTACCTTTGCGCTATGCAAGAAGAATATGATAAGATCTTAGGCCAAGCTAAGAAACAAAAAGCAGAGAATACAAAATTTTTAAATCGACTTAAGCAAAAGCCACCTAAGAAGCTAGATATTATGGTGCAGCAAATCCATGAAGAAGTTTTTGAAAAGGTCGATTGTTTAGAGTGTGCAAATTGCTGTTCTACAACTTCTCCTATAATTACAGATAAAGATGCCGAACGTATTTCGAAACATCTACGAATAAGAACTGCTGATTTCGAAAAACAATATACAAGAGTAGATAGGGACGGGGATAGAGTGTTTCTAAATCAACCTTGTGAATTTTTGGATGCCAATAATTATTGTTTAATTTATAGTGTTAGACCTAAGGCTTGTGCAGAATACCCCCATACTGATAGAAAACGTTTTCATCAGATAAATAAAATAACCGCTGCAAATACATTGATTTGTCCTGCAGTTAACAAGGTTTTAGATCAATTAAAAAAGAGGATTTAATAAGTTTATTGTCTTTTTCTCTTTACGACTTTTATATCATTGACAAGAATAGGGGCTGCAACAATATCTTTCCAAGCAGCTTTCTTTTTAAGAGCTTGTAATTTGTATTGATATTTACTTTTTTTTGTAATCTCTTCATCTTTCCAAATGGTGATAGTTAGTTTCGTGATTCGCTTTCCACGTTTAACCTCCTGCCAGGTAATACCAATAGATTTTCCATCTTTTAGAAGCGTTAAATTTAAAAAACACGAAGTGGATATATTATATTTAACCATAAAAGCTTCAATTCGATTTGCATTGGTGGTTTTTTTTCGAATTTCACATAAGGTTGTGCAAATAACAAGGAACAAAAACGGATTGCCCCAATAATAAGTACATTTTTAAAAATTACTTTTTTTGTTTTATAGCCTTTACACCTGTAATGGGTTTTGCTTTTGCAATTGGATTTTTCCAAGAATTATCTTTAGGTAGGATTAGCAATTTGTATGTATAGTCACCTTTTTTAGTAATTTCTTTAT